>JAYUXE010000031.1:0-6294 GCA_043753165.1 Archangiaceae bacterium
TGGTTCACGGCGCCGATCAGCCTTCGTCGAACATTGCCGAGGAACACCTGCGAGACATCGAGAGCTCTGCGGGTTCTCTCAACGTCCCGTTTGCGGGCATTGGTGGAAGGTGAAGGCCGGTTCTCTTCGACGAAAACGTGCGTTCTGGAGCGCGATTTCGCCTCGAGAGCAGGGGGTGGGGCGCGCTGGCTTACCCAGTGGGGCGGCCGGCACGCCCCACCCCATCCAAACGAGCACGGTCGCGCGCCGAACCGTACGTCTGCGGCGCAGAGAACCAATCCATCTCGTCCCTCAATGCCCGAGGGCCGTGCAAGAGAACCCGCGGAGCTTCCGATTTCTCGCAGGTGTTGCTCGGCGATGGGTCACCGAGGGTGAAAGGGCCGGCCTTCACCGACGTGCGGTTCGGAGGCGTTCAACGGCAGTCGTACTTCTGCAGCTGCGCGTGCTCGTCAGTTCGGTACAGGTAGAGCACGCCGCCTTGATCCGTCACCACGAGCTCCCGAAACGTCTCGTCGGCGTGCATGTTCGCCGGAAGCTCGGCGCGGCCCAGCGGGCGGCCATCGAGGGGATCCAGGCACAGCAGCAACACCATCGGGCGCGCCTCATCGGCCGGCTTCCCCGCGACCGGCACGGTGGTCAGCGCCGCGACGTAGATGATTCCGCTCGCATCCGTGTCGAGCAGCATCAGCCCCATCACCGGGTTGCCCAGCCGGTACTCGCGTTGAAAGCGCTGCTGCCGCGACGCCTTGTCGATCGCCCCCACGTACAGCCGATCTTCCCCAGGCACCGAGATGCCGGCCGTCAGGTACGACGAGCCATCGCGCGACAGCCTCCCCGGCACTTCTTCGCGGTTCGGGTCCGCCTTGCCGCTGGTCGTCCCCACCTTCACCAGGTCGCCATGCTCGCGCTCGACGTAGACGTCTTCCCCGTCGGTGAACACACCCGTCGCCGCGCCGCCTTCTTCCAGATTCTTCCCTTCGATCGGCAGCTCGCCCACCTGCTTGCCGTCGGGCGAAATCACCGCGATCGATTTGTCGATGATGCGATCCATCACCAGCGTCGTTCCGTCCGCGGCGACCACGATGTCCTGCGCGCCCTGCACGGTCAGCGGCGTCGAGCCCACGACCTTTCCAGACTTGTCGAGCTTCACCAGCCGTTCGTTCACCTGGTCCAGCACCATCACGTTGCCGCGCTTGTCGATCGCGAGGCTCATCGGCCCTTCGGGGTTCGCTTCGTCCGGCCGCTTGTGCGCCAGCTGCCCTTCGCCGCTGCCCCAGCCGAACTGCGCGAACACCGCACCCTGGCCACTCGTCGACGCCGCCGGCATCTCGCCCGCGTCCATCGCCTTTGCGCGCTGCCGCAACATCTGCAGTGAACGCCCCACCGTCGGCTCGTCATTCGCCTCGACTGCCACCTCGCCCACCGGCGCTTCGACCTTCGCCTTGTCCGTCGGCCACAGCATCACCACCACCACCAGCACCGCGGCCGCCAGCACCACGCCCCCGACGATCCAGTTCTGCGAACGGTTCATGCGCGCCTCCGTACCCCACCCGTTCGCCACCCGCACTGTCGCGTTGAGGCGACACGCCCTGAGCCGCACGCGTGACGTCGTCAGATGCTGCAGAACCTTCGCCGCGTGTTCGGATCGCAGTCGGATCTGCTGCAAAGCCGCTTTGCGGAACAGGGCACCGTCTCCTCTGACGACACCCCGTGGCACGGCCCTCGCTCAATGCCCAGACGCAGATCGGACCAACCCACAAAACGCAGGTCAGGGGCACGACCACATGAACACGAAGGTTTCAGTTTCAAAGGGGATGTGGATGGCCGCAGCGCTGGTGTTCAGCGGCTGCGCAGGAACCGTCGATGACGCGGGCACCGACAGCGACGTGATGCTGGGCGCGGAAGACGAGGTCGGCACGATCAGCAGCGAGCTGTCGTCGGGCGTGCCGATTGGTTCGAAGCTCAAGACCACCTCGGCGCTGAACCTTCGCACCGGCGCCGGCACCGGCTACCGGGTTCGCCTGGTCGTCCCGAAGGACGCGCAGATCGTCACCATCAACCGCACCACGCCGTCGGGCGGTTGGTACAACGTGAAGTACAACGGCATCACCGGCTGGTCGTACGGCAGCTACCTGAACCTCGTCTCGGCGGGCGGTGGCGGCAGCGGAACCAGCACCGGCGGCGGCAGCATCACGTCCAACGATCGCAACGGCGCCGTGCTCCGCGCGAAGTCCGGCGTCGGCTTCTCGTATTACTGGGGCCACGGCTCGTGGATCCCCAACGGAGCGACCTCTTCGACCCGCGGCTCCTGCACCGGCTCGTGCCCCGGCTGCCGCCACAGCGGCCGCTACGGCGCTGACTGCTCGGGCTACGTCGCCAAAATCTGGGAAGTCCCGTCGAGCAACTCGACGCTGACCTCGGACTCGCACCCCTACAGCACCGTCAGCTTCAAGGCCGGCAGCTCGCAGTGGAACACCGTCTCGCGTTCCTCCGTCGCCCGCGCCGACGCCCTCGTCTACAACTCGAACGGCGCCGGTCACATCTTCCTCTACGAGTCTGGCGATGGGTGGGGCTCGATGTGGGCGTATGAAGCCAAGGGCTGCAGCGCCGGCATCGTTCACAACATCCGCACGGCGTCTTCTGCCTACAAGGCGATTCGGCGCGTCGGTTACTGAACAATCACCAATGATTTGGCGGGCGCCGGCAATTTTCTGCGGCGCCCGTTGTCTTTGCGGGGTACGCCCCCGAAGATCGAGACCGCCGTGCCGACCCGTTCTCCTCGAGACAGCAAGACTCTGCCGGAGGAAAGCGACGCGCTCACCGAGCCACGGCCCAGCGCTCCGAGTCGCATCACCGCCACCACCACCCTGGCGGCAGGCATCGCGCACGAGCTCACCAACCCGCTGGCGAGCCTTCGCAGCAACCTCGAATTCCTACAGTCCCAGCTGGCCCTCGTCTCGAGCGCCGTGGGGCGCGAACGCCTCGCCGACCTGACGTCCGCGCTGACGGAAGCGCTCGAAGGGGCCGACCGCATCAATGCCGTCGTCGACAGCGTCCGGTTGTTCGCCGATGGCCACCGCGCGCCCGTTGGGCCGCTGCACTTGAACCGAATCGTCGAAGCCGCGATTCAAATGGCCTGGCCGCTGGTCGGCCGCCGCGCGCGCATCGAGCAGCGCCTCGCCCAGGTGCCGCAGGTGATCGCCAGCGGAGCGCGCCTCGCCGACGTCGTGCTCAAGCTGCTCGTCGTCGCCGGCGAATCGATTCCCGAAGGCTTCACGCAGGAACATTCGATCACCGTCGCCACCTGGTTCGACACCGGCGCCAACGAAGTCGTGCTCGAGGTCGCTGACACCGGCCACGGAATGGATCCCGAGGCCGCCGCGCGCGCCTTCGACCTTCCGCTTCACGCACAGACGGGCATGAACGTCTTCGGTTTGCCGCTGGCCTACCGCCTCGTCACCTCGATGGGTGGCGGGATGACCATCGCCAGCAACCGCCGCTTCGGCACCCGCGTGCAGGTGATGTTGCCGCCGGTGAATCCGCTCGTTCGTCCGGCCTGACCTCGTTCGTCGTCTGGGGTATGACGCGCAGCGAACATGAACGAGCGTTACGAGCCTTCCGTCATCGAGCCGAAGTGGCAGCAGCGTTGGGAAAAAGAGCAGCTCTTCCGCGCGGGCCGCAACGGAAACCTTCCGAAGAAATACGTGCTCGAGATGCTGCCGTACCCCAGCGGCAACATGCACATGGGCCACGTCCGCAACTACCTGCTGGGCGACGTCTACGCGCGCTACTTCCAGATGAAGGGCTTCGACGTGGTGCACCCGATGGGGTGGGACGCGTTCGGCCTGCCCGCAGAAAACGCCGCGATGAAAGAAGGCGTGCACCCCGCGGCCCGCACCGCCCAGAACATCGAGAGCTTCAAGGGCGAGATGCTGTCGCTCGGCTACGCGTACGACTGGTCGCTTGAGGTCAACACCAGCCAGCCCGAGTACTACCGCTGGAACCAGTGGTTCTTCCTGCAGATGCTCGAACGCGGCCTCGTCTATCGCCGCCGGTCGAAGGTGAACTGGTGCACTGGCTGCCTGACCGTCATCGCCAACGAGCAGGTGAAAGACGGCGTCTGCGAGCGCTGCGGCTCGGCCGTCATCGATCGCGAGATGCCCGAGTGGGCGTTTCGGATCACGAAGTACTCGCAGGTGCTGCTCGACGCGCTCGACACCTTGAAAGAATGGCCCGACCGCATCACCGCCGCGCAGCGCAACTGGATTGGGCGAAGCGAAGGCGTCGAGGCCGAGTTCGCGATTGACGGCAGCGGCGAGAAGATTCGCATCTTCACCACGCGCATCGACACGGTGTTCGGGTGCACGTACGTGGTGCTGGCTCCGGATCACAAGCTCGTCTCGGCGATCACCACCGACGCGCAGAAGCCCGCCGTCACCGCCTTCGTGAAGAAGATGGCGGCGAAGTCGAAGACCGAACGCACCGACGAGACGGCCGAGAAAGAAGGCGTCTTCACCGGCGCGCACGCCGTCAACCCACTGAACGGCGAAAAGGTGCCGGTGTGGATCGCGAACTTCGTGCTCGCCGACTACGGCACCGGCGCCGTGATGAGCGTCCCCGCCCACGATGCCCGCGACTTCGCCTTCGCCGAGAAATATTCGCTGCCGATAACGTTGGTCATCCAGCCGCAGGGCGGGGTGCTCGACGAGCCGCTGAGCGCCGCGTGGACGGAAGACGGGACGCTGCTGCGCTCGGGCGAGTACACCGGGCTGACCTCGGCCGACGCCCGCGCGAAGCTGCGCGACTGGCTCGAGGGCAAGAACCTCGGCAAGCGCATGGTGACGTGGCGCCAGAAAGACTGGGGCTTCTCGCGCCAGCGCTATTGGGGCACCCCGATTCCGATTCTGTATTGCGAGAAGTGCGACCCCACCCATGAAGGCGTGCCGGTGCCGTACGACCAGTTGCCGGTGCGCTTGCCCGACATCGACGTGAAGGAAGTGCTCACCGGCAAGGGCGAGCCGCCGCTGGCGAAGGTGCCGGCCTTCGTGAACACGACGTGCCCGAAGTGTGCAGGCCCAGCACGCCGCGAGACCGAGACGATGGACACGTTCGTCGACTCGACCTGGTACTTCGCGCGCTACCTGTCGCCGAAGTTCGACACGGGCCCGTTCGACCCCAGGGCCGCGGCCACATACCTGCCGGTCGACATTTACGTCGGCGGCCCCGAGCACGCGACGATGCACCTGCTGTACTTCCGCTTCTGGTACCGCGTGATGAAAGAGCTCGGCCTCGTGCAGACCGACGAGCCCGTCACCCGGCTCATCACCCAGGGCATCGTCAACGGCGCCGACGGTTTGAAGATGTCGAAGCGCGCGGGCAATGGCGTCGCGCCCTCGGCGATCGTGAAGAAGTACGGGGCCGACACCTGCCGCATGTACGTGCTCTTCGCCGGCCCGCCCGAACGCGACTTCGACTGGTCCGACGAGCAGGTCGACGGTGCCTTCCGTTTCTTGAAGCGCGTCTACGCGCTCGCCGCGCAGCACCACGCCGCGTGTCATGCCGTCTCGTTCACCGGCCCGATGGAAGGGAAAGCCGCCGAGATTCGCAAGGCGACGCACAAGGCACTGAAGCGCGTCGGCGAAGCGATCGACCGGCTCTCGTTCAACACCGCCATCGCCGGCATGATGGAGTTCGTCAACGCGCTCTACCTCGCGCAAGAGCCCGCCAACGACGCCGAGAAGTCGGCGATGGCCGAGGCGGTTCGGACCCTGGCGGTGATTCTGACGCCGTTCGCTCCGCACCTCGCCGACGAGCTCGCGACCGCGTATGGGTCGACCACCTGCACGGTCGAGAAAGCGTGGCCCACCTACGACCCGGCGTTGGTCGTCGACGACGTCATCCCGTACGCGGTGCAGATCAACGGCAAGCTCAAGGCCGAGCTCCGCGTGCCCGCCGCTGCGACCGAGGCCGACGTTCGCGCCGCGGCCGAGGCCGATGAGAAGGTGAAGGCCGCGCTCGTCGGCAAGACCGTGCGCAAGGTCATCTTCGTGCCGAAGCGCCTCATCAACATCGTCGTCGGTTAGAGGACTGCCATGACCGCACTGCTGCTCGCCACGCTGCTCAACCTCTCGCCCGGCATTCAACTGGCTGACGGGGCCGGCGTCCGCAACGTCGCCTTGAGCGAAGCCCGCCTGCCCTTCCTGCTCGTGTCCGACGAGGAAGATGACAAGCGCCCGAGCATCGACGCGATGACGCGTGAGCAGCTGGTGTCCGAGCTGCGCCGCCTCGACGACA
>JAYUXE010000032.1:0-2651 GCA_043753165.1 Archangiaceae bacterium
CGGCGCAACGCCGAGGCACCGCAGGCCTTCTCCGTCTCAGTCGGCCTGTTTCGGGGTTCACGGTCTCGCCCGGTTCCGTGACTGCGGTTTTCGCCGGCGGCTTCGGTGGCACGGCGCTGTTTCGGAGTCTCGGCCTTCCGCGCCTCGTCCGGTTCCGTGACTGCCTGCGGGCATTGAGGAAGGCGAAGGCCGGTTCTCTTTCGACGAAAGCGTCCGGTTTGAGCGCGATTTCTCTCTAAGGCCAGGGGCGTTGCTCGGCAATGGATCACCCGGAGGTTGTTGCGTCCCGTGAAGGCACCACGGTCGCCTCCCGCGGTCTCGAGGTGGCGGTACCCTGCCGGCCGCCGACGAAACGAAGAGTCACGGAACCGGACGACGTCTCACGTCGAAGGCCGAACGAAGCCACCGCCAGGCCGGGTTGCGCCGGTCAGCCCTTCTGCAGGGCCTGGCGCGCAATCTGAACGCTGGTCGACATCACGGTAATCTGCGGGTTGACGCCCAGCGACGTCGGGAACACGGACGCGTCGGACACGTAGAGCCCTTCGACGTCCCAGCTCTCGCCGGTGGGCTTCACGACGCCCTTCTTCTTGTCGCCCGACATGCGGCAGGTGCCCATCGGGTGCGACGCGTAGATGCTCATGCGGTCGACTGGGACGTTGACGAGAAACTTCTCGAGCGCATCGACGGACTTGAAGCTGCCGCCGCCGATGACGCCGGGGTGCACCTCGAGCGCGCCGGCCGCGAAGTAGATTTTCGCCATCTGCACGAGGCCCTTCTTGTGGACCCGAACGTCTTCGTCGACGACGTCGTACGTCATCGTGCTGCGATTCGACTTCGGGCCGTCATGCGGGCGAACCGTGCCGGAAGAGACGTCGCCAATCATGCAGCCGCACGACGCGAGGTTCCGCAGCTGGTTGATGGGCTTCGAGTATTCCTCGTACTGAATCGAATAAATCTCAGGGGTCGCGCTGAACGTCTCGAGCACCGCGTTCTCGCCGGGGATTCGCGTGTAGTAGCCCTGCGTCACGCCCTGCCAGAGGTCGATGATTCTATCGAACCGCGCCGCGACGCCCGTGCCGGTGTGCACACGCAGGTTGTTGCCGACCTGGCCATTCGAGTTCGCAAGCTTGTTGCGCCACAGCAGCATCGGCGAGCCGACGGCCCCCGCACAGACGAAGACCTTCTTCGCCTTCACGTCGATGCGGCGCTTGCGGTCTTCCGTCATCGGGTCGACGGCAAAGACCTCGACGCCCTTCGCGATGCCATTTTCGGTGATGACCTGCGTCGCGAGCGCGCACGTGAACAGCGCGGCGCCGTGCTCGAGCGAGACGGGAATCAAGTTCCGGTCGACGCTGCCCTTGCCGCCGACGGGGCAACCCAGCTGGCAGAGCCCGCAGCCGATGCACCCCGGAGCGTTCCGGCTGATGAAGTCGCCGTCGAGCTTCAGCGCGTCGACGCCGTCTTTGAAGATGAGGTTGTGCGCGCGCGCGTTGTGCGGCTGCGTCTTCGCGACGCCGATCGCCAATTCGATTTCCGCAAACACCGGGTCGTAGTGCGCGTTGTCGGCCCACGGAATCTCGTACACGTCCTGCCACTTCTTCAAAATTGCGGACGGCGTGCGGAAGCAGATGGCGGAATTGAGCAGCGTCGACCCACCGACGGCGCGGCCGCGGGGCATCGGCAGGTAGACGTTGCCTTGCGCGACCGAGGTGCCGCGTTCGCCGTACAGGTTGCGCAGCGCCCACGACTGTTTCGTCGACAGCTGCTGCGGTTCCCACTTGCGGCCTTCTTCGATGATCAACACCTTGAGGCCGGCCTGCGACAACACCCACGCCGCCGCCGCGCCCCCGGCCCCCGAGCCAATGATGGCCACGTCACACTCGACTGTCTCGTCGCGCTCGAATGAATCGCAGCGCAACGTCTGACCTGCGGGGAAGTCCATCAACCGTTCCTCGTCCCGAGCCCCGGGGGCCGGCCGGCCTGGGGCAGATTGCAGCCAGGCACGAAGCCACCGGCCGCGCGCACGCGGTCGTCTTCGAAGTACCCGAGCTTCACCGCAAACGTCAGCGACTGGTACCCCGCGCGCCGAAGCCGCAGGTCGCTGTTGGCCCACTGCTCGAGCACCGCCTGCCGCTTCTCGAGGCCGAGCCAGTAGAAGCTGCGGCCGTGGGTGACGATGGGCGAGACGTTGAGCGTGCGAATGAGCGTCCGGAAGAGCAGCTGCAAGTCGTCGTAGAGGTTCGACACGTACGCGTCGACGAACTCGGCCGTCTGCACCTGGTGCGCAGAAAACGGGTAGTCGGGCGGGCCCGGAAAGACGGCCTCGCAGACTTTCTCGAGGATGCGGAACTCATCGGCATCGAAGACGAGGCGGCCTTCTGCGGGCGGGCCGAAGCGGCCGACCGTGTTCCAGACCCAGGCCCCGCCGGCGAGCACGACGCCGCCGATGCCGAAGGCTTTGAGCAGATTTCGGCGGGTCGGCTGCTGCGTGAGCACCGCGGGCGGCAGGGTCGGAGGAGGCGCGTGCATCACGGGGGTGACATACGGCCAAACAGAAACGCGGACAACCGGTCGCAACATCGAATCGGGAGATTTTGAAGCCGGCCTCGGATTTCTTAAGGCGCGGTGCAACCGTCGAAGTCGAGCCGGGC
>JAYUXE010000033.1:0-6291 GCA_043753165.1 Archangiaceae bacterium
TGGTCGGCTGGCAGCCCCGACTCCTGCAGCGCATCGTGGGCCCTGGTCTGCATCGAGCAGTAACGCCACACCCTCGCTAGAACTGCCCAGCGAATCCGAGGCCTCCTGGCGCCGGGATGAGGCGAACCTGGCCGGCTTCGTGACCGCGCTGGTGCAGCCACGGCACGGTGATGCCGATCGCGAGGCCGGCGACGGCGCCGACGATGACGTCGGTGGGAAAGTGCGCGCCTGCCCCGAGGCGACCGACGGCCATCAACGTGCCCACGCCGGCGGTGAGGATCCACGGCCAGACTTTGATTCCGTAGCGAAGGCGCAAGGTCTGCGAGACGACGGCCATCGCCGCAACGGCCGTCGCGACGTGGCCCGCATAGAACGAGGTGTAGCCGTCGCCGCGCAGCATGATGGGCTCGCCCGCATAGGAAAGCGGCCGGGGCCGTTGAACGAGCAGCGCGATTCCCCCCTGAAACGCGGTGTTGATGGCCAGCGTCTCGAAGAGCACCGTGAAGTCTTCGGCGAAGGCCTTCGAGAAGCCGAGGTCGAGGAGGTCGAGGACGATGGGCACGCCGATGATGAGCCCGAGTGAGACGTCGGCGACGGGCTGCAGCACGGCGAGGTGGTAGCGCACTGCGCCGCGATCGAACGAATTCAACGTCGCCGGGTCGCAAGGGCAGCTGGGCCGCACCAGCGCGTCGGTGGCAAACGCGCGAATGGCGACGACGGACACTGCGACGGCCGTGACGGGCACATCGACGGCTGGCAGGATTTTATAGACCGAGCGGTCGACGGGGATGTCGGTCGGTACCTGGACTGCGAGCAGCGCGACGAGCAGCGTGAGCATGCTCGCCGTTACGCAAGACTCAGGCCGCGGGCGGAAGGTTCGGGGCGAGGGTGACGTTCACGGCTGCGGGGCCGGAAAAATCGCGGCGGTACATGCGCATCAACGCGAGGAAGGCGGACATCACGAGGGGGCCGATGAGAAGGCCGGTCGCTCCGAAGGCGGCGAGGCCACCGAGCAGAGAGAAGAAGACGAGCGCGCCGTTCATTTCCATGTCGTCCTTCATCAGCAGCGGCTTGGCCACGTTGTCGACCAGGCCGACGATGACGACGCCCCAGATGGCGAGGAAGATCGCCATGTACGGGTGACCCGTGGCGAAGAGCAGCACCGCGGCGCTGACGCACACGGCTCCGGCGCCGACGGCCGGGATGAAGGCGACGAAGAACGTGACGGCGGCGAAGAACAGCGGGTGCGGCACACGCGCGATGAAGTAGCCAATCAACGCGGCGACGGCCTGCACGGCCGAGGTGATGACGGTGCTGATCATCACCGCGTACGAGACCTTCTTGAATTCCATCAACAGCTCGCGCGTCTGCCCCACGCGCAACGGCGAGGCCTGGTCGGCCCACGCGACGAGCTCTTCGCCCTGAAGCAGCAGGAAGTAGAGCGCGATCAACATCATCACCAACTGGAACGCGAGCTCACCTGTGGCGCTGACGGCCGAGCCGACCGCCGCCGCCGCGCTGCCGCCCTGCGACGTCATCGTCTTCCCCACCGTCGCCGGGTCGAGCTCGCCTTCGGCGTCTTTGGGCAGCTGCTCGAGCACCTTCACGCCGATCGACTTCATCGGGCCCGGCATCTTGTCGAGCAGGCCCTGAATGCCTTCGCTCTTCACCGTTTCATTCACGAACTTCAAGCCCGCGCGCGCCTCGCTGTAGACGAAGGCCGACAGGCCGACGATCGGGCCGATGACGGCGACGACCACCGCGAAGACGAGCAGGCCTGCGGTGATGGCGCGGCTGTTCTTGAGCTTCTTCGAGACGCGCAGGTTGAGCTTCCACATCGCGCCGGCGAGCACCGCGGCCATGAACACGGCCTCGGCGAAGGGCCGCAGCACCATCGCCAGCATCACGGCGCTGATTGCGAGCAGACCGAGAAAGAAGCGCTTCGCGGCGATGGGGCTCTTCATGGTCTTACGCCTTCAGAGGCGTCAGGTACGCACCCGAGAAACACGCCGAGCAGTACGTCTTGCGCTCGGGGTCGCCCACGGTGGCGTGCAGGCCGTCGAGGGTCAGGTACGCCAGCGAATCGGCGGTGATGTACTTGGCGATTTCGTCGACGGAATGAGACGCGGCGATGAGCTCCTGACGCGAGGGCGTGTCGATGCCGTAGTAGCAGGGCCAGGTGGTCGGCGGGCTCGCGATGCGGACGTGGACCTCGCGGGCGCCCGCGTCTTTGAGCATCTTCACGATTTTTCGCGACGTGGTGCCGCGGACGATCGAGTCGTCGATGACGACCACGCGCTTGTCCTTCAGCGTCGCGCGCACGGCCGACAGCTTCAGCTTCACGCCGAAGTGCCGAATCGACTGCTGCGGCTCGATAAAGGTGCGGCCGACGTAGTGGCTGCGAATGAGGCCGATGTCGTACGGAATGCCGCTGCCCTGCGCATAGCCGATGGCGGCGGGGACCCCCGAGTCGGGCACCGCGATGACGACGTCGGCCTCGGCGGGTTGTTCTTTGGCGAGCTGCACCCCGAGCTTCTTGCGCGTCTCGAACACCGACCGCCCGAAGAGCTGCGTGTCGCTGCGGGCGAAGTAGACGTGCTCGAAGATGCAGTGCCCGCTGCGCTTCTTCTCGAACGGGAAGGTCGACTTGAGGCCGTGCTCGTCGATGACGACCATCTCGCCGGGCTCGATTTCGCGAAGGAATTCGGCCTCGATGAGGTCCAGCGCGGTGGTCTCGGACGCGAGGACGTACGCGTTCTTCAGGCGCCCGAGGACCAGAGGCCGGAAGCCAAACGCATCGCGCACGGCGACGAGCTTCTGGCCGGTGAGAAAAAGCAGCGAATACGCACCGACGGTCTGCTTCAGCGCCTCGACGACGCGGTCTTCGAACGTGTTGCCGCGCGAACGGGCGATCAGGTGCAGCACGGTCTCGGTGTCGGAGTCCGACTGGTAGATGGTGCCCTCGAGTTCGAGCTTCTTCTTCAGGGCGTCGTGGTTGACGAGGTTGCCGTTGTGGGCGACCGACATCTGGCCCATCGACCACGCGACCATCAGCGGCTGGGCGTTGGCGAGCAGGCTGCTTCCAGCGGTGCTGTAGCGCACGTGTCCGATTGCGCTGCGCCCGGGCAGCATCTCGAGTGTCGAGGCATTGAAGACGTCGGCCACGTGCCCCATCTGCTTGTACGACTTCAGCACCTGGCCATCGGAAGCGACGATGCCGGCGGATTCCTGGCCCCGATGCTGAAGCGCATGCAACCCCAGGTAAGTGAGATTGGACGCTTCTTCATGACCAAAGATGCCGAACACGCCGCACATTTGTTATGGCGTTTAACTGAGAATCCGGGGGCTTGCCCGACAAATGAAAGGTTGCACACGGTGAGCACGAGCGGGGTCCTTTCCGATGGGCGGGTCAACGACCTGTACCGGAAATATGGCGCCGTCATCTATTCCAGGTGCCGGAGATTGCTGAAAGACGACGCCCTCGCCGAGGACGCCACCCAGGAGGTCTTCGTGCGCGTGATGCGGCACATCCAGTCAGCCCCGGACGATCAAGCCGCGCTGGCGTGGATTTACCGCATCTCGACGAACTACTGCCTGAACCAGATTCGCGACCGAAACCGCCAGGCCGAGCCGGTGGATGAGCTTCCGGATCCAGGCGGGGCACACCCCGAGGCGGCCCTGTTGGATCGCGACCTGGCGATGCAGTTGGTCGAACGGGCGCCGGAAAACCTGAGGGCGCCCGCGGTGCTCTATTACATCGACGGGTTCGAGCAGGAACAGATCGCGAAGACGCTGGGCATCTCGCGGCGAACCGTCATCAACCGGCTCAACGACTTCATGAGCCGTTCCAAGAAGTTCCTTTCTCGCGATGGGATGGGAGGTGCAGCATGAACGCGCGCGGACACCTGAGCTCTGAGACCATCGACCTGTTGATGCTGTCGGCGCTGGACTCCTCGGCCGCCAACGACGCGAAGACGCACATCGACGGCTGCGACACCTGCCGCACCCGGTGGCGCGAGCTCAACGAAGACAAAGAAAAATTTCAGCAGTACGTCTTTCCGCGGACGCTCGAACGCGTGACAGCGAAGGTGATGGCGCCGTCGTTCTTCGATCGCGTGAAGCGATTCCGCGTCTGGGGTCCGCTTGCCGGTGCAGCGGCGGCGATTGCGATTGGCGTCGTCAGCGTCGCGGGCCCTACGCAGACGGAAGACGAGGTCTACATCGGGGTGAAGGGCGCGAAGACTGCCGACGTGACGCTGAAGGGCGACGCGCGGATCGCGATGGAAGTGGTGGCCCAGCGGCAGTCGGAAGGGCAGTTTCCGGTGAAGAACGGGTCCGTGCTGCGGCCGGGTGACAAGATCATGTTCGTCGTGAACCCGGGCAGCGCGAAGTACGTGCTGATCGGCTCGCGCGACGGCAGCGGCGCTTTCACCGTCTACCACCCGTTCGGGGGCGACAAGAGCGTGGCGATCGAACGCGGCTCGCACGAGCTTCCGGGCGCTGTCGAGCTCGACACGGTGGCTGGCACCGAGAAGCTGGTCGCGGTGTTCTCGAACGAGCCCGTCGACGCGAAGGCGCTGCGGCAGGCCGTCGACTCGAACCCCACGGCTCCGCAGCTGAAGGACGCGCGGGTCATCAGCCTGGATTTCGTGAAGGCCGCGAAATGACTCTCGTGAAGGCGGCAGTGCTCGGGCTCTTGCTGGTGGGGCTGCCCGCCGCGGCCGAGTCGCGCCGCCTGGCGATCGTGGTCGGCAACAATGCCGGCGGGCCCGCGATGCCGCCGCTGCGCTACGCAGAAAGCGACGCTGGCAAGATGGCGCGCGTGCTGATCGAGCTCGGCGATGTCGGCATGGATGACGTGATGCTGCTGCAGGGCCGCAAGGTGGCGGACCTCGAGCGCGCGATCATGGACGCGAGAGAACGGGTGGGGATGTTCAAGCGGTCGCCGGAAACGCGCACCGTGCTCATCTTCTATTTCTCAGGTCACAGCGACGGCGAAGCAATCGAGATGGGGCAGGAAAAGCTTCCCTACGGGCGCCTCAAGTCGATGCTGCTCGGCACGGGGGCCGACCTTCGCGTGGCGATCGTCGACGCGTGCAAGTCGGGCGCGGGCTTCCTGCAGAAAGGCGGCAAGCCGGCCGAGCCCTTCACCATCAAGTTGACGGACACGCTGGTCGCCAGCGGCGATGCGTTCATCACGTCGAGCGCGGCCGACGAGTCGGCGCTGGAATCGTCGGAAGTGATGGGCAGCTTCTTCACCCACAACCTCATCTCGGGCCTGCGCGGAGCGGCCGACGCGTCTGGCGACAAGCTCGTCACCCTCGCCGAGGCCTACAAGTACGCGTTCGATCACACGGTCACGGCGACGGCGATGATGCCCGTCGGCGCGCAGCACCCGTCGTACGACTACCGGCTCTCGGGCCAGGGCGAGCTCGTGCTGGCGTCGCTGGTGAAGCCGTCGGCGGCGCTGGTTCTTCCTGAAGGGGCCGACCGTTCGATGGTGACGGACCTGTCGCGCGACCAGGTGGTGGTGGAAGTGCCGACGGGTTCGGCGCGAGAGATTGCGCTGGCTCCGGGGACGTATGGCCTGCGGCTCTTCAAGGGCGGTCAGAGCTGGGGCGGCCGGGTGGTGTTGCCCGAGGGCGCGCACAAGACGGTGAAGTGGGAAGAGCTGACGCTGATGACGTCGTCGATTGTGGTGGCGGCGAAAGGCGGTGGGACACCCGGTGTGGCGCAGGAGCTCGAGGGCCCGCGGGCCGAAGAGAACAAGCGGGTGTTGAGCGCCACCTTCGGCACGACCAAGGGCGTCGCCGACGAGTCGCAGTGGAAGGGCATGGTCCGGGTCGGGTTCGAGCCGCGTCACGGGCCGGGGTTGTCGCTGGCGTTGGTGGGCGACACGACGGGCGCGCAAGCCATCAGCGAAAACGGAATCCAGGCGCGCGTCGGCTTTCGCTGGGCGTGGGAGCTCGGGCCGGTCTTCCTTTCTCTGGGGGCCGAGGTCGGGCCTGCGTTTCTCTGGCAGTACAGCCAGGCGCGGCAGTTCAGCACGTCGCTGGCGGGCGTCCTCGCCCCGCGCGCAGCGGCCCGGCTCAAGCTGGCCGGCCCGCTTTACCTGTCGCTGGAAGGCGAGGCGTCGGTGATGTTGCTCAAGCTGAACGAACGGCTCGATGCGGTGGTTCGCCCGTCGTTCACGCTGGGCCTCGCGTTCGCTTTTTGAGCTAGCGTCGCGCGCGCGATGAGAGCGTTCATGGTGGCGGTGTGCCTGCTGGCGGGCTGCAAAGACCGGCCGGC
>JAYUXE010000034.1:0-2645 GCA_043753165.1 Archangiaceae bacterium
TGCTGATGTCCGAGCTCGGCGAAACCGAGCAGGGCGGGCGGTTTCTTCACCGCTCCGCGCATCGCTTCGACCACGCGCTCGGCGCTGAACGCCACTTCCTTCACGTCGAGCAACAGCGGCCCGCTGCCGTCGCCTTCCATCAGCACCACCAACCGTTCGACACCCAGCGAGCCCGTGCCGCTGATTCGCCTGCGGACGTCGATGATTTCCCCCGGAGCGAACGGCTTCTTCAGCGACGCGAGCCACTGCGCCACCACCGACGGCATCTGCTTCGCCACCGCAGCCGGCGCCGGCGGGTGCTTGTCGTCGCGCTTCACCTTCCCGTTCTCGACCTGCTTCTTCAGCAACTTCTCGAACGGTGTCTCTGCCGCGGCGCGGCACATCTGCAGCACGAACGCCGGCGGAGCGACCCGTTGCCCCGACACCCCCTGCTGGTGCCCCTCGAGCGTCACGCGCGCCAGCTCTTGCGCCTCGGTGCCCGAGACTTTCAGCTCGGGACGCGCCAGCAGCACGCTCGTCAGCAGCCGCAGCACATCGAACCGCCACGGCCCGTCGTGCAGCGCATCGAAGTCGTTGACGTGAAAAATCGGAGCGCCGCCGTCGGCGAGGAACACTCCGAAGTTTTCGAGGTGCAGGTCGCCGATGAGTGAGCCGACGCCGCTCGGGCCCTTCGCCCAGCTGCCTTCTCGCCGCAGGCACTCGTCGAACAACGACACGCTGCCGCGCAAGAACGCGAACGGCGACGCCGCCATCCGCTTCCACTTTCGCGCGAGCAGCTCGGGCCGCTTGCCCAGCCTCTGACGGTCCAACGCGACCTGGCCCTCGGCCAACGAGCCCTTCGGAAACGGCTGACTCTCAGGCAAGGGGCGGCACCATCCGTCGTGGTGCGTGCTCAGGCCGTCGCCATCGGCGCAGTCGCCTCAACGGTCGCGAAGGGCTTGAGCCGCGTCTTCAGCAACACCACCACTTCGTCGTCCGTCCGTTCCACGCCGTCGAGCCGCACGTACCGCCGCGCGAGCACCTTGTGCTGTTTGGTGAACAGCAGCAGCGAGACCAGAAAGAAGTCGACGCCGTGAAACACCACGCAGCCCGCCTTCGCGTACGTGTCGAGGTTCGCCTGAAAGTCGGCGGGCATCTCTGTCCAATGGCGGTTCGACTTCACGTGGTGGCCGATGTGGTAGCCGTCGTTGAACGCCTTGTGGTTGTAGCTGGCGTTGATGCACGTGATGGAGTTCAGCAGGCTGTTGCCCGGGTCTTCCTGGTGGATGAACGCGTGCTGGCCCCAGTTGCCCATCATCATCAGGAAGCGCACCGCGACGAGGGGAAACAGGAAGCCGACGAGCCCACCGCGCAGGTTGATGGAGCACGCGACCGCGACCAGCGTCCAGTGACAGAGCTCGGCGATCAACATCCGCCGCGCCATCGCGACGCGCGACTTCTTCTGCGCCAGGTATCGCGGCACTTCGTAGACGCCGAGGAAGAAGAACTTCGAGAAGTAGTGGATGAAGTGGAAGACGTTGTCGCGCTGGTACCGCATCGTCGACGACAGGTCGGGCGGCAGGTTGTTCTCGAGGTGATGCATGCCGACGTGGTGTTCCATGTACCCAGTCGGAATTCCGTAGATGGCCGACATCGCGTACGGGTGCGCCTTGTTCAGCCAGCGCGGCTTGCGGATGAACGGCCGGTGCATCGTGTTGTGCAGCATCAAGATGACCTGCGGCAGCAGCCACGCCCACGCCGCGAGGTAGACGGCCGCGACCCACCACTGAAACCGAAACAGCAGCAGCGCGAGAATCGGCGCCATCACGAGCGTCGCCTTCAGCGTGAGGCGGATGAAGACCTCGTCGCGGGGGTCGTAAAGCGCCTTCAGGCTCCAGGAATGCAGCGGCGACGGGCCGTAGTTGGGGACGTCGGTGGGGTCGGTGATCGTCAGGGCCATGCGGTTGCGAGGCGGTTAATCACGACAGCCGGCACAATTGCCAGTGCGGGGCAGGAAACACGCACGAAAGCGCAAGAGTCCCGAGGATTTACCGCGACCCGCGCGGCCGCGAATCGTCCACTTTTTCGTCATCAAAAATGGTAGGAGTCCGAGGCTTTTTTTACCGCCCTTTTCCGGACTTCGATGGACAACGCAACTCCGACACCCGTCGTCCCCAATCCTGCCGAATACGGCGCCGCCAGCATCACTGTGCTCGAGGGCCTCGAGGCCGTTCGCAAGCGGCCCGGCATGTACATCGGCGACACCAACGTCTACGGGCTTCACCACCTCGTCTACGAAGTCGTCGACAACTCGGTCGACGAGGCGCTGGCCGGCTACTGCACCAACATCGAAGTGGTCGTGCACGTCGACAACAGCATCTCGGTCACCGACAACGGGCGCGGCATCCCCGTCGGCCCGCACCCCACCGTCATCGGCATGGACACCGTCGATGTGGTGATGACGAAGCTGCACGCGGGCGGCAAGTTCGAGAACTCGGCGTACAAAGTCTCGGGCGGTCTGCACGGCGTCGGCGTCTCGTGCGTCAACGCGCTGTCCGAGATGCTCACGCTCGAGATTCAGCGCGGCGGCAAGGTCTACCAGCAGCGCTATTCGAAAGGAGTGCCCCAGCAGAAAGTCGCCGAGATTGGCGTCACCGACAAGCGCG
>JAYUXE010000035.1:0-2644 GCA_043753165.1 Archangiaceae bacterium
ATGGTGTTCGGCTTGTTCACGTAGGTCGCCTTGTCGAGCTTGAGCACGCCTTTCACGCCCGTCGTCGCCGAGGGCACCGTCGCGCCGTTCACCTTTGCCGACTTCAGCAGGAACTTGCCGTCGTACGTGTCGACCGCAATCAGACCCACGCCCGGAGCGAACGTCAGCTCGGTGAACGCCGGCGGCTGGCAGCGCGCGGTCGGCGACGGCTTGCGCTCGAACGCGATGGTGCGCGCGCCCGTGAACGTGCCGGCCGGGGTGGTGACCGTGAGGTTCGTCGCCGAACGCTTCACTTTGTACGCGTTGCATGCGCCTTCGCCCCAGCTCCAGGAGGTCGTCGCGTAGCCGAAGCGCACGAACGCTTCCCAGGTGTTGGTGGCTTCCGTCCACGTGTAGAGCGAGTTCGGCGACGTCTTGTTCCCGCCCATCCACCGGCCGTCGTCCAGCGTGAGGCCGCTGAGGAGGCCGATGCCTTCGTAGACGCCTTCGAACTTCACCGTGCGCTTGTCGCCCGTCGCCGCGCGCTCGAGCTCCCAGCTGTTGCCTTCCGCCATCGGGAACCAGAGCTCGGCCTTGTTCGACGTCACCAGCGCGTCGCTCGTGGTCGCGATGTCGTTCTCGAGCTCGGCTTCCATCGGCGAGTCGACCGACGCAGTCGTCGGGGCACAGGCAAACAGCAGTGCAGCGGCAAAAACAGGGAGCGCGATTTTCATGGGCCGCTGTGTGCCACACGCGCACAGTGTAGTCAAACAGCCTCGGCGTCAACAAAACCGGCTATTTGAGCCGGTCGAGCATGCGCAAGACCGCCAACACCACGTCGTTCGAGTGGGTCGACAGCACCTGGTGGCCGGCATTGTCGACGTGGGCGACGCGAATGCCGCGGACGTGGTCGGCCAGGTACTTCACGTGCGAGGGGCCCACGATTTTGTCCTGGTTCGACGACAGCGCCTCGACGGGAAGGTCCAGGTCTTTGTAGCGGCTGGCAATCTTCGGCAGCTGGGACTCGAGCATCTTCCAGTCCCACGCGGACGCGAGCAGCGTGGTCGGCCGCGCGAA
The DNA here is from genome assembly GCA_043753165.1 of Archangiaceae bacterium. Taxonomy (GTDB): domain Bacteria; phylum Myxococcota; class Myxococcia; order Myxococcales; family Myxococcaceae; genus JAGSPQ01. The sequence continues at coordinate 1,057 of JAYUXE010000035.1, forward strand.
CTGAACCCTGCCCCGCAGCACGGTGTCTTTGTCGACGGGCCGCGGGCTGAACGCTTCGGCGTAGCCACTTTCGACGGCGTCGGGCGCAACGATGGGGCCGGCGCCGTACGCGATGGCGGGGCCGATGACGGGCGTGACGAGCTGCGCTTGTGCCCCTTTCAGCGGGTGCCCTTCGACCGGGTCAGCGACCGCGCAGACGTAGACGAGGCCGGCGACTTCATCGGGGTACTCCAGCGCCCATTCGGTAATCACCGGGCCGCCGAAGCTGAAGCCGACCAGCACGTAGTCGCTGATTGCCAGTTCCTTCAGCGAGTCGTGGAGCATCCGCGCCTGCGCCCGGGGCGCCATGTCGTCGCGCGGGCGCTGCGTCCACCCGTAGCCCGGGCGATCGATCGCGATGGTGTGGACCTTGGGCGACAACAGCCGCTGCACTTCACCGAAATCTTCGGCGGTGCCGGGGTTGCCATGAATGAAGATGACGGGGCGAGACGGGCCGGGCGATTCGATGGCGTGCACGGTGTACGGGCCCGCGCGCAACAACCTTCCCGGCGCCTTGTGCTCTTCGGTGAACGCGTGGTCCTGCACGAAGCCGACGCCGATGATGCCGCCCCCTACGGCGGCCACCATCGCGACAATCCATACGAGCAGGCGCTTCACGCGCCCTTCTTATTCGGTTGGCCCACGGCGCAGCGAATACGGCCGCGCCGCAGGAACAGATTTGCGCGAAGCTCAGCCGACCGGGTGAATCGGGCGTTCCTGACCGGACGTGAACTTGAGGTCCAGGCCCAGCTTCTTCGACAGCTTGTTCAGCTCGATCGCAGCGTCGCGGGTGAGCGCGATGGTGCCCTTCGACTCCTGGTTGGTCGACGAGCGCGCGAAGATCTCTTTGAGGACCTTCTTCTGCGCCGTCGGCGAGTAGTCGCTGCTGATCGCCTTGCTCAGCTTCACCGCTTCCGCCTTGCCGAACTTGAACTGCTGGCCGAACAGCGGCCCAGGGCCACCATTCGGGCCCGGGCGGCCGTACGCGCGGTAGTCGTTCTTCTCGTTGTTGATCTTCTTGTCCGACAGCAGCGTCGTCACCTTCGCGGTGAACTCGACCGGCTTCGTCGCACCGCCTTCCTCGCCGAGCGCCATCGTGGTCACGCCGCCACCGCCGCCTTCTTCACCCACCGCCATCGTGGTCATGCGCGGCTCGGTGGGCTTGGCTTTCGCAGGAGACTCGTAACGAACAAGGCCCTTCGGCGGAACTTTCACGTGCAACTCCGGGGTAGGAAAATCGGTTGGAGCCGATCTGCTAGCCCGAACTTCGCTGCGCGGTCAAAGCCCGCTTAAGCGAGCCGCAACTCACTTAACGAAGCTGGCGACGACGTACGGGCCGCACGCGAAGCCCATGCCCGGCCGCAGCTCGGAACAATCGCGGCTCGTCGAGCCGAAGTCCCGCGACATCTCTTCCAGCGACATCATCGACTCGCCCTGCGTGAGCGCAGGCTGCGGGCGAACCTGCGAGGACGACAGCCCAATCGACAGGACGACGGCTGCGGCGGCCGCGAGCGCCCAGCGGCTCCAATCGCGTTCCCGCTTCGGCACC
>JAYUXE010000036.1:0-2641 GCA_043753165.1 Archangiaceae bacterium
TTCCATCACCGCGAGCTCGTGCCGGTACGCCTCGGCGTCGCCCAACGCTTCCGACAGCCTTGTCTGCAGGTCGCCAATCTCGGCCCGCGTCGTCTCGAGCTCGCGCTGCAGCCCATCTGCCGGCGCTGCGTCATCGGGCCCGCGGGCTTCGATTTCTTCGCGCCGCTGCCGCGCCTCGGCCACTTCGCGATCGCTCGCCGCCAGCGCCAGTGTCAGCGCCGCAATCTCTTCGAACGCCTGCTTCAGCTGCACCGTCTCTTCTTTCGGCGCCGGCGCGGGCCCGTCGGCCGGCTTCCCCTTGTACTCGTCGAGCACCGCGTCGAGCGCCGACATCATGTTGGGGTCCACGTCGACGAACTGCAGCCCCATGCCCTGGCTGTTGCTCTGCTTCGACGCGTCGTCGTTCTTCACGCGAACGACTTTGCAGCGCACGCGAATCGGGGTTGATCGACCCGGGGGAAGCAGGTCGACGTCGACGAGCCGTTCGAGCGCCAAGGGCCTGTCTGTCTTGATGAACAGGCCGCCGCGCGACAGGTCCTTCAAGTACGCGACCCGCATCCGGTCGGGGGTCGAAATCTTCACCAGCACATGTGGCACGGGCAGGCGCTCGTGGGTTCTTCGGTTATCGGGGGGCTCCATTGACCCGGGGCACCATGCCACGCTTGCCCGCGATGGCGATTTTCAGGCGCAACGCATGAGGCGGCGGCCGAGGCGATCGATGCGCCTTGCGCTGGCCAATGATCCTTCAGCCATCGAGCCCATGCGTGCGTGGTGCAGCGCCTTCACCAGGTTCTTCAGCCCGTGCTCGTAGACCTTCGCGAGCAGCAGGTGCGTCTCGGCCAGCGACACGCGGCCGAGGCCCGGAAGCGCCGCCGCCTGCTCGAGCCATTGCGCGGCGGCATGCGAGTCGCGCGAACGCCCCGCCTGCTGCGCGAGCAACACCAGCGCCTCGAAGGCGATTTGCGGGTGAAGCGACCTATCGACCGCGGCGCGCGCGAACACCTCGGCGCGGTCTGGCGCGTTGCTGCGAATCGCGACGCGGGCGAGTGACAGACAATCTTCCGCGGGATCCTCGGGCGTGAGGCCTTCGAAGCGACGGCACAGCTCGGCCAGAATCGCGGCCATGCTGACGAGGTCCTGCGCGTTGTGCTCGAGCACGCGTTCGACCTCGGCCGAGACGCCCGACCGCAGCCAGTCGAAATACACGGCCGGAATGTCGGCGCCTGCGATGTCGCCCACGCGCGTGAAGCCCAGCACCGCGACCTCGAGGTCCTGCAGCCGCGTGCCGCCCAGCCGCCGCTTGAAGATGCGCCGTGAGCAATGAAGCAAATCGAGGTGCGGCTTCGGCGGCGGCGGCGTGATGCGGTTCATGATGAAGCGCGTGCGCAGCAACGGCCAGTCGAAGCATTTGCCGTTGAACGTCACCAGCACGCTCGCGGCGTCCATCTGCTCGGCCAGCATCTTCAGCAGTGGGCGTTCAGCCCCCGGCCGGCCGAGGAACAGCTGCCGCACGATCAACTCTTCCTGCTCGAACCACGAGACGCCGACGACCCAGGGCAGCGTGCCCGAACCGCCGTGCAGGCCGGTCGTCTCGGTGTCCATCATCAACATCCGCGAGAGGTCGACGTCGATCAGCGTCTCGTCGAGCGCGAGTGACGCGACGGTGGCCGACTGCACGACGCGCGCGGCCGCGACGCGGACTTTTCCCTGCACGTAATCGGGGCCGTGCACCTGCTGAAGAAACTGAACCGGCCCGTGCGGCGTCTGCGTCGGCGGAAGAAAGCCCGACTCTTCGCGCGGCGCGGCAGGCGCGGGCGCCGGCCCCATGCCCACCAACTGCGAGAGCCTGTCGCGAAAGCTCCTCACAGCCCGAGGCAGGTCAGCGTCGTGAGCACGAGCTGGCGGCGCGGCTTCACCCGCGGCAGACCGATGCCCATCTCGAGCCCGATGCAGCCGGGGCAGCCGTCTTCGCAGCCGCACCCTTCGACCAGCCTTCGCGCGCGGGCGACGAGCTCGACCTTCTCTTCGAACAGCCGCGGCGCGAGCCCGATGCCGCCGGGAATCTCGTCGTAGAGAAACAGGGTGGGGTCGATGATGGGCCCCGTCCGCGGTGGGGCGCCCGGGACGCTGCGGCTGCCCAGCGCACGGCCGAGGTCGCGGGGGTCGATCATCAGGCCGACGCAGGCGACCGCGTGCATCGCGACGCCCAACGCGCGCACTGCATCGACCACCTCGACGCGCGGAGCGGCGATCGTCTCCACCACTTCTTCCGGCACCGTCAGCCAGAACGACGTGGTGTGCATCTGCAGCTCGGGCAGCGCGACCTCGCCGTAGCCGACGTTCTCGTGCGTGTGGAACTTGATCTTCTTGAAGCCCACCACCTTTTCGACCAGCGACACCTCACCGCTGCCGAAGACGACTTTCGGCTGCACCTCTTCGTTCGCCTGCGAGATGACCTCGACCCGCGCGTACTTCATCGCGTCGGTGAAGTAGTCCGGAGCGACCTTTCGAATGAACGCCTTCCGGTTCGGCAGATCGAGCTTCTCGACCTGGTACTGCTCGGCGTCGTGTTGGTAGATGGCCTGCTCGTGCAGCATCGTGTGCGCCGACCGCCAGTCCATCTCGGCCAGCGTCTTGTCGA
>JAYUXE010000037.1:0-2641 GCA_043753165.1 Archangiaceae bacterium
TCGCTGCCCGGCCCGTCGCGCGCCGCCCGGTTCCGCCAGATGGAGACGAAGCTGCTGGCGTTGATTTCGGTGAAAGAGGAAATCTTCTACCCGACGGTCGCAATGGCCCAGCCCAGCGCCGAGCCGCTGGTCGAAGGGTACGAGAGCCACGTCGAGATTCTGATGGCGCTCGAGAAGCTCAAGACGACCTTGTCGCGTTCCGGAGCCAGGTTTCAGGACTTCGCGCAGCTGCTTCGCAACCACTTCTTCTTCGACACGCAGCTCGTGTTTCCGCGTGGCCTCGATGCGATCTCGGCACGCGAGTGGATGGAACTCGGCGACGAGCTCGTCGCGGCATACGACGCGCGCACCCGCATCGTTCCGATTGCGCTGCTGCCGGCAATCGACGGGCGGCGTCACATGGCGAGCTGACGGTAGTTTCGGCATCATGCCGATTGCCGCCGTCCACGCGGACTTTGTCAGTCGCGCCCTCGAAGTGTTCAAAACAGACAGCCGGCTCACGGTTCGAGCCGTTGCCGAGAAGGCGCCCCTCGCGCTTCTGGCGTACCTAACGCGACGGCGGCTGCTGCGTCGTGTTTCCGAGCCCGGACGGCTGGTAGCCCGCGTCCGGAACGGGGGTGGTTCTGGCCGGCCTGGTCACTTTTTGCCGCAAGGTGGGCTCAGACTGCGCAACGGCGGCGGTGGCCGAGACCACCACCGCGAACAGGGAAATGAGGATGAGCCGGGTCATCGCCTAGGCCTTGCGCTTCGCCGCTTTGCGCTTCGGCGCTGCCCGCTTCGCCGCCGGCTTCTTCTGATCGCCGCGGTCGCCCTGGCCCTTCTTCACCGTCGTCTTGGCCTTCTTCCGGCGATCTGCCGCCAGCGACTTGCCGACCGCGTCCTGCTCGCCGAACTTTCCGTCAGCGTCGCGCCGCACGTACCGCTTGCCGCCTTTCTTCGTGTCCAACAGGGTGCGTTTCATCGGGGGTGATTCCTCCTGCCGGACTCCAATGCGAAGCCCGTGCCCACCGCCCGTGGTAGTTGCGCCGGCATGGGCATCCCGGTTCCTCCTGTTCCGCAGTTTCCGCCGTCGGAGCACACGCTGTCGGACGTGAAGGGCCTGCGCGCCGCGGGCGTTCGAGCGGGAATCAAGGCAAGCGGAAACCCCGACGTCGGTCTGCTGGTCGCCGACGCGCCGATGGCGTGCGCGGGGGTCTTCACGCAGAACCACTTCGCCGCGGCCCCCGTGCTGCTCTCGAAATCGCACCTTCAAAAATCAGGCGGCCTCGTGCGCGCGTTGATCGTGAACAGCGGAAATGCCAACGCCTGCACCGGCGAGCAGGGCGACCGGGACGCCGCCGAAATGGCGCAGCACGTGGCAACCGCCGTCGGCTGCCCCGTCGATCAAGTCCTCGTCTGCTCCACCGGAGTGATCGGCCAGAAGCTCCCCATGCCCAAAGTCCGCGCCGGCATCGACGCCGCCTTCGCCGCGCTCTCGTCCGAGCCCGCCGCGGGCCGCCGCTTCCTCGAGGCGATCATGACCACGGACGCGTACCCGAAAGAAGCCAGCGCGACCGCAGGGGAAGGCGTCGTCGCGGGGGTCTGCAAAGGCGCGGGGATGATCGCGCCCGACATGGCCACGATGCTCGCGTTCGTCGCCACAAATCTCGACGCGTCCTCCGCCGAGCTCTCGAAAGCAGTCGGCGCGATCGCGGCCCGCAGCTTCAACGCCGTCCACGTCGACAGCCACACCAGCACCAACGACACGTTCCTGGTGTTCTCGACCCGCGCGCGAAAAGGGGAGTGGACGACGCCCGTCGCGACCGTCGCACAGCGCCTCGCCTGGCTCATCGCACGAGACGGCGAAGGCGCCACGAAGGTGACCACGATCGAAGTCCGTGGCGCCTTTGACGACGCCGCGGCGAAATCAATTGCCCGCCAGGTCGCGACTTCGGCGCTCGTCCGCACCGCGCTCTTCGGCAACGATCCGAACTGGGGCCGCTTCGTGAGCCAGGTCGGCAACTGCCGCGAAGTGAAGAACGCGCACAGCCTCGTCTGCACGTTGCAGGGCCTCGAGGTGTTTCGAGCCGGCGAGCCCACGCCGTTCGATCGCAGCGCCGCTTCGAAGGCGATGGCCGTCGAAGACGTTCGACTCGCGCTCACGCTCGCCGACGGAAAAGGCGAGGCCGTGCTGATGACGGCGGACCTCGGGTATCGCTACGTCGAGGTCAACGCCGAGTACACCACCTGATCTGCGGCGGTCTTCAAGGGGAGACCCGGAACACCTGAACCGGCGCTGTGGCATTGCCCGCCACCACGTAGAGCCACGACTGGGCGTTGAAGGTCATCGCCTTCGCGTCGAGGATCCGCGTATTCGTCGCCGGCGCGCCCAACCCCTTGCCGCCGAGCCCATTGCAGCCCGCGACGCCCGCCACGCAGCCGAGCTGGCCGGTGAAGTCACTGCGCAAGGTGGGCGTCGCCGCGGTGGTCTTGAAGATCTGCACGCCACTGGCGTTGTTGAACCCGATGAACAACGTGTTCGCCGTCGCCGCGAGCAGGCCAATCGTCGTGTTGGCCGCGTCGTTGAGCTGCGTGAGCTGCGTGTCGCCCTGGCCATTCGCAGCAATGAGGATCCAGTCGGCCGGGTCGCAGGCCAGGTCCC
>JAYUXE010000038.1:0-13635 GCA_043753165.1 Archangiaceae bacterium
TCGTCGGGCTTCTCACTTCGGTGCTCACCGCCGAACAGAAGACGCAGCTGCTCGAGACCTACGACCTCGACTTCGCGCTTCAGCTGCCCTGCGGCCGCGTTCGGGTCAGCATGTACAAACAACAGCGCGGCTTCGACGCCGTCTTCCGCCCCATCTCGGCCACGCCGCCCACGCTCGAGCAGTTGGGCCTGCCTGCGTCGATGAAGCGCCTCACCGAGTTCCACCAGGGCCTCGTCCTCGTCACCGGCCCTGCCGGCTGCGGCAAATCTTCGACGCTCGCCGCGCTCGTCAACATGGTCAACGAGTCGCGCCACGACCACATCATCACCGTCGAAGATCCCATCGAGTACGTGCACCAGGGCAAAGGGTGCATCGTCAACCAGCGCCAGGCCGGCAAGCACACCCTCAGCTTCGCCAACGCCCTGCGCGCCGCCCTTCGCGAAGACCCCGACGTGATCGTCATCGGCGAGCTTCGCGATCTCGAGACGATGGCGCTCGCGATCACCGCCGCCGAAACCGGCCACCTCGTGATGGGCACCCTTCACACCAACAACGCGATTCGCACCATCAACCGAATCCTCGACGCGTTTCCGCCCAAGCAGCAGTCGCAGATCCGCGCGATGGTCTCCGAGTCCCTGCGCGCGATCGTCTCGCAGCGGCTGCTTCCGTCGGCAGATGGGACGAAGCGGGTCGTCGCGACCGAGACCCTGTTCGTCAAGCCCGCCGTCTCGAACCTCATCCGCGATCAGAAGACCTTTCAGATTCGCAGCATCATGCAGACCGGAAGATCCGAAGGCATGGCGCTGCTCGACGACTCGCTGGCGGATCTCGTGAAAGCCAAGGTGATCACCGCCGAAGCCGCGCGCCGCGTCGGCGAAGATCCGAAGCGTTTCGCCCCGGGAGCCGTCTGATGGCCCGCCTCGACAAGCTCTTCAAGTACCTCAAGGACCACGGCGGCAGCGACCTTCACCTTGCGGCGCCACTCGTCCCGCACATTCGCCTGAACGGCGAGCTGCAGAAAGTGCCCGACTGGGTCCCGTTCACCGACGCCACGCTGCGCGATCACCTGAAAGAGATCGCGAATGAAAAGCAGTGGACGCACTACGAGAAGAACCTCGACGCCGACTTCGCCTACGCGCTGCCCGGCGTCGCCCGCTTCCGCGTCAACTACCTGAACCAGGAAAACGGCGCCGCCGCCGTCTTCCGCATCATCCCCGAGAAGATCCGCACCCTCGAAGAGCTCAAGGTTCCCGCCGGCATCGCCGGTTTTGCAGACCTGGAACAGGGCCTCGTGCTCGTCACCGGCCCCACCGGCTCGGGCAAGTCGACCACCCTCGCGGCGATCATCGATCGCATCAACACCAACTCGACCCGCCACATCATCACCATCGAAGACCCCGTCGAGTTCGTGCACCAGAACAAGTCGTGCACCATCAGCCAGCGCGAAGTCGGCCCCGACACACAGTCATTTTCCAGCGCGCTGCGTTCGGCCATTCGCCAGGACCCCGGCGTCATCCTCGTCGGCGAGCTTCGCGACATGGACACCATCGCTCTCGCGGTCACCGCTGCCGAGATGGGCGTGCTCGTCTTCGGCACGCTTCACACCAACAACGCGCCGAAGACCATCGACCGCCTGATCGACGCGTTCCCCACGGATCAGCAGTCGCAGATTCGCACCATGCTGTCCGAGTCGCTGGCCGGCATCGTCTCGCAGCTGCTGCTGCGTACCTCAGACGGCAAAGGCCGCGTCGCCGTGAACGAAATTCTGCTCAAGACCCCCGGCCTTCCCAACGTCATCCGCGAAGGCAACACGCCGATGATCCATTCGATCATCCAGTCGGGCAAAGGCATGGGGATGCAGTCGATGGACGATGCGCTCTATGCGCTGGCGAAGGCGAAGACGATCAACGGCGAAGAGGCCTTCCACAAGGCCACCGACAAACGGCGCTTCGACGAGTTCGTCAAAGCCTGAGGCGCCGGTACACGCGGTCGGTGATCCGCACCAGTACGTACGTCAGCGCGATCACCACCGCCGTCAGCAGCCAGTACAACGGCCAGTCGCATTGCTTGCCCCACACAGCGTTGAACGAGAAGCCGGTGAAGGGCTGCCTCAAGTACAGCAGCATCTCGTGGAAGAAGTACGCCGCCATCGAGGTGCTGCCGAACGCGGTGATGAACTTCACCGGGGCCGATTCGCCCAGCCTCGGGCCCGCCTTCTGCTCGGCCGCCAGCAGCAACAGCAGCACCGCCATGATCAACGTCCACCGCTGCGCGCAGTTCGCCGGGTTCGTGACCCAGAAATTGTGCGGCGGGTACACGTCGCGGAAGAACGGGCTCGCGGCCCAGATGCCAGCACCCACGAGGCCAATCATCGCCACCCACCGCACCAGCGCCCAGAAGTCGCCGAGGCCGGCGGTCGCTCCGGCGGACGCGCCGAGGAAGACGTAGCCCGCCCACGGCATCAACCCGAACACCGACCCCGTCGACGTGTTCAAGAGCCAGTCGACCGGCGGTGCGTGCTCGAGCAGGGGCGCGACCGCAAAGACGATCGCCGCGATTCCCAGCGCCACCCACCGCAGCACGCCCGGTCGCGCGGCGATCAGCAGCAACACGGGCAAGAGCAGCAACAGCGACAGGCCGATGCAGTGAAGGATGTCGAGCCGCAAGAGCCACTTCGGCTGCGACAGCAGCGGGAACCAGACCCAGTTCACCAGCGTCGCCACCGCCAATACTTCACCAATGCGCCGCAGCGTCTTCGGCAGCCGGCTTGGCTTGCCCGCGCTTCGCACCGTCACCAGCGCCAGCGAGAACCCCGCTGAGAACGTGAACGCCGGAGCGACCAGCCCATCGAGCCAGACCAGCGTCCGAAACAGCTTTTCGTCCTTCAGCTCGGGCAGCAGCAACACCATCGCGTGGCACTGGATCATGAACAGCACCGCGAGGCCGCGCAGCCAGTCGAATGCCTGCACCCGCGCCGCCACCGTCGAAGCCATCGATTTCGAAGGGTGTCACGGTGCCTGAAATGGGATAGAAAAATTTCCCATGAGCGCCCATTCCGACCCCAAGCAACTGCCTGCCGTCTGGCGTCCTCCGCAGGGCGGCTCGGACATTCAGTACCACCAGCACGAGTGGACCAGCGGGACCCAGGGCGGCGGAAAGGTGCCGGCCGACTTCGAGTGGACCAGCAACCCGCGCGTCTACGCCGAAGACTTCGGCGCCAACGTTCACCCCTTTCAGGTTTCCGAGCCGATTCCGGCTGCGGCGCCTGCCGCGAAGGGCGCCCCCGGAGCGCCCGCCCATGCGGCCTCTTCCACTTCCATCGCGGGCCCGGCCCAGAACCCTGGCGCCGCGGCGAACGGTGCCGAAGGTCAGAAGAGCTCGGCCACGAAGAGCTGAGTCGCGGTCGCGGCAATCACCGCCGGCCCCGCCACCCACAGCGACTTCACCTGCGTCGACGGCGGCAGCCCTTCGTTTCCGTCGCGCCAGACGGCTCCGCCATCGTCCGAAACGCGCACGCCCGTCATCGTGCCGGCGAACACGCGCGTCCCCGAGAAGCCGAAGCTGAACGGCTGTGCCCCAACCGCCGCGGCCTTGAAGGTGTTGCCGAACGGGGTCAGGGCAGCCGGGCGCTGAGGAACTGGGCGAGCTTCCGCAGGACGCCCATCGGAATCGCGTGGGGTCCTTCGAAGGCGACGAACTCGGGCGGGCTTCCCGCCTCGGTCAGCACATCGCGCAGCCGTTCGGCCGCATCGAACCGCAGCACCGGGTCGACGGTTCCGTGCGACTGAAAAATCGGCAGCCCCGCGCGGCCCTTCGCCTTCTGCTTCCACACGTCTTCGATGAGCAGCGTGCCCGATAGAATCACCAGCGCCGCCGGCGCCTCGGGCAGGCGCAGCGCGAGGTCGGTGGTGATCATCGCTCCTTGAGAGAAGCCGCCCAGCACCACCTTCGACATCGGCAGCCCCGTCTGCGCCGTCACCTCGTCGACCAGCTTCAGCATCATCGCCCGCGCCTTTGCCATGCCGTCGGGCTCGTGCTTCCGGAATTCCTGCAGCGCTTCGAGGTCGCCCCCGTTCAGCTTCTGAATCTGCTCGAAGTCGATCAACCACCACGCCTTCGCGTCGCCGTACCCCATCGCCGCCAACGACAGCGGAGCGCCCGGAAAAACGAACCGCACCCCCTTCAACCCCGGCGCCAGAGCGACCAGCTGTTCCTCGAGCCCCACCAGGTCATCCGCCGGAGCGCCAAATCCATGGCACAGCACCACCACGCCTTTCGGTGGGCCGTCGCCGTCCTGCAGCACCTTGCACGCGAGGCCACCCAGGGTCGTCGTCATCCGCATGGCCCGCCTTCTGGTGCGGAAAGCGGCCGACCGTCAACATGCCCTTGACCCCAACCGTCGGTTGTATTCGCCTGTGGCGCCCGTGCCATTCGCGCTCAAAGTCACCAAAGGTCCCGGTGAAGGCTCCGAGTTCCCGTTCGAAGAGAACGAAGCCAAGCTCGGCCGCACCGCAGACAACGACATCGTCGTCAAAGACTCGGGCGCCTCGCGCAGCCACTGCCGCGTCTACAACAAGGGTCCCGGCCGCTACTTCGTCGAAGACCTGAAGAGCGCCAACGGCACCAAGCTCAACGGCTCGCTGCTCTCGCAGGCCCGTGAGCTCAAGTCCGGCGACAAGATTGCGATTGGCGACGTCGAGTTCACGTTCACCATCGCGGGCGTCGGCAACGACACCGCGCTGCATTCACCGATCGAGACCGGAGATCAGGAAGAAGAGGAATTCGAGAATGAAGACCCGAACGCGACGCTGCTGAAGCCGCCGCGCAAAGACTCCGAACGCGACAAGCGCACCGCCCGAAAGCCTCCGCCGGTTCGCCACGACACCGAAGCCGAGCTCGGTACCGTGCCGCACGGTTCGCCGCTGAAGGAAAACGCGACGATGGAAGTCGAGATGGTCGACGCGGGGAGGCTGCAGGAAGACAACGCGAACCAGACGAAGGAAGTGCCGGTGCCGGCGCCGTCGCGGCGCTCGGCCAGCCTCGCCAAAATCGACGACAGCACCCGCGATCTCGGCATCAAGAAGCTGCCCGACGACAGCACGCTGCCCGCCAAGCGGAACAACGCCGTCGCCTCGATGACCACGCAGCCGCCTTCCAGCGACGAGCCCGTCGAGCTCTCGGCCGCTGATCGCCTTCGCAAGCGCCGCGACCAGCAGAAGTCCACGATGGGCCGCATCGCGATGCAGTGGGGCGACTTGCCGAAAGCCGCGCGCTTCGGGTTCGCCGCCCTCGGGGGCCTGATGGTGCTCGGCACGCTGGGCTTCCTCGTGGTCTCGGTGATCCCGAAAGACACGGGCCCCAGGCGCATCGAGCCGACAGATTTGATTGCCAACGCAGCCGGCATCAAAGACAGCTTTGGCCTGGGCGATGAGGCCACCTGGCAGCGCGCCGACATGAAGCTCTTCAACTTCACGCTCGCCTCGCCGACACAGGTCGTCGCAGTGCTGCACTACGGGGCGCGCGACATCTCGAAGGAAGAGGTGACCGTCACCGTCAACGGCGCCGAAGTCGGCTTCGTGCCGCCTGACACCCTCGATGCCACGCGCGACATCGAGCTCGTGCTGCCCCCGAACATCGTCAAGCCCCGCGAGGGCAACCAGCTGGTGTTCGACAGCACCCGGAACCCCCCCGGCAGTGACCCCTGGCGCGTCTACAACATCTGGATCGAGATCATCCCCATCCCCGAGCTGTCGATCGACGAGACGGTGCGCCTCGCGAAAGAGAGCCAGCTCAACGCCGACCGCCTCTACGACACCCGCAGCATCGGCCCGGCCAACCTGTTCAAGGCGTGGAAGGTCTACCGGGAAGCGTGGCTGTTGATGGAATCGCTGCCCGACAAGTCGGCCGTCGCCGAGACCCTGAGCTACTGCCGCGGGCGCATGCGTGAGCTGCGGCCGATGCTCGACCAGAAGTGCAACGGCCTGATGGTCGAGGTCCAGAAGCTGCTCAACTCGCGCCCCGCGAACGTGAAGATGGCGATTCAGGTCCTCAAAGACGTCGAACGCTACTACCCGACGCGCGAGCACCCCTGCTTCGGTTTCTCGAAGTCGATGCTGTCGGACATGGAAGCCTTCTAGTTGCGCTAAGAAGCGCGGCTCAATGGATCCCAACGCTCCGGTAAAGAAGCAGCGCTCGCCCCTGTTCTACGTCGCCATCGGCTGCGGAGGCCTGATGGCGTTGATCCTGGTCGGCTTCCTCGTCGTCACGCTGCTGGTCGTCCGCGCCGGCAAGGGGCTGGTCGACGGCATGACGGACCCCAGCCAGAAGGCCGCCAACGTCACGAAGATGATGGGCAAGGCGCCCGCGGGCTACCACCCGATCATGACGATGAGCGTGCCCCTGTTCATGGACATGGCGCTGCTCGGCGACAAAGAGATGCTCGCCGACGGCGGCGTGCCCGACTTCGACAAGGGCTTCATCTACTTCCGCATCATCTCGAACGATCAGTCGAACCGCGCGAAGGACTTCTTCGATGGCAAGACCGACGACACCAGCGCGCTGAAGGGCAGCGGCATAAACGTCGACGTGAAAGATGTCTTGCGGCGCGGCGCGCTGAAGACCGCCAGCGGCTCGGTGGTGAAGTACGTGGCCACGCGCGGCACGATGGAAACGCAGGGCACGCGCCAGCAGGAAGCCAAGTCGGGCATCAACACGGTGCTCTACTTCGAGTGCGTCGCCGACACCGCGGTGCGCATGGGCGTGTGGATGATGCAGGACGTCGACCCCGCGCTGCCGTCTGACCAGCTGAAGCTCGAAGGCACCGTCGCCGACGAAGCCGAGATCAACCGCTTCATTCAGCCGCTCACGCCCTGCGGGAAGTAACGCGTGCTCGTCATTGCGGTCGCGGCGCTCATCGCGGCAGCTGAGGCGGACGACGCGGGCTACATGATTCTCACCGGCGAGCCGCCGGCTGAGGCGATCATCGAAGGGGCCGACGCGGGCGAGCCCCCCGGCGCCGAGCCCATCGACCCATCGGCCAACTTCGTCAAAGGCGAGCTGTCGGTGTTCCTCGGCAGCGATCGCCTCACGGTGAAGAACAACCGCATCGGCGTCTCGGCCGGCGTGGATCAATTCGGCTCGGCGTACTACCTGCTGGTCGAGCCGCAGGTCGACCTTCGCTTCTTCGACGGCAAGTGGGGCGTCGGCCTCGGAGTGCCCCTTCGCATCGAGCTCTTGAGCTTCGAACGCGATGCGGAAGGCGACCCGTTTCGCTACCTCGGCCGCATCCGCACCAAAGACTGGGACACGTTCCACGACTTCGGCCGGCTGCTGAAGTACGTCAACTTCGGCCGCAAAGAAGACAACCTCTACGTCAACATCGGCCAGCGCTACGCCTCGACCATCGGGCACGGCACCATTCAGCGCCGCTACGCCGCCAACATCGACATCGACTACCCGCGCGTGTCGGCCGAGGTCGACGCGTACAACGACTTCGGCGGCTTCGAGCTCTTCACCAACGACATCCTCGCGTGGAACCAGCTGGCCGGCATCGCGTTCATCAAGCCGCTGTGGTTCCTGAAGAGCGACAACCTGCTCGTGAAGTCGCTGTCGATTGGGGTGTCGGGCGGGTTGGACTGGGACGCTCCGGTGAAGCTGCGAACGAACTCGCTGGGGGTCCGGCAGATCGCCGACGGACGGCTGCTGGCCGATTCCGCGCCCGCTGGCATCGTCGGCTTCGACGTCGAGATGAAGGTCTACAAAGACGACCACATCGACGTGAAGCCCTACGTCGACTACTCGTTTCTGGTCGGGGGCGAAGGGGGCTTGACCCTCGGAGCCCTTGGCCGCTTCAACGTCGGCACGTCCACCGTCAACGCCTTCCGCCTGGTCGCCGAGCTGCGAATCCTGGGCAGCCACTACAAGCCCGGGTACTTCGACACGTTCTACGAAGTCGAGCGCTTCATCTACGATGACGCCGGCCGCAACGGCTTTAGCTTCTTCGACTACCGCACGAAGCTCGACGCGATTCTCAATGGTGGGCTGGGCGCGCGTCAGGGCTACTACTTCGAAGCGAGCTGGGGCATTCGGAACGCCGTCGGGGTGACGCTGTCGCTCGAAGGCGTGTCGAACTCGGCGGCGAAGAACTTCGTCGCCCACGTCGAGCTCCCACTGCTCAGCTTCCTGCAGGTGTTCGGCAGCTTCTACAAACGGCGCTTCGGTGACTTCGCCGAATTCGGCAACCTCGACGAGAAGACGGTGCTCTTCGCCGGCGCACGCCTGAAGATTCTGCCGTTCTTCTTCCTGAACGGGCGCGTCTACAAAGCGTTTCGCATGAACCCCGACGTGCAGCGCTACGACAACCAGCTGGGCTTCGTCATCGACGCCGAGGTCGGGTACGAGTTCGGCGGGAAGAAAGAGGAGCAGAAGCCCGAACGATAGCTACTTGCTCTTGCCCTTCGGCGGGGTGTCGTCGCACATCTTGTCGCAGCGCTTCATCGCGACTTCGCACATGTCCTTCAAGCAGCTGTCGACGTTCCGCGCCGCGTACTTTTTACAGGCCGCCTCACACTGCGGTTTGATTTCGGTCTTGCAGCCCGCCTTGCACTGCGCCGGGGTAGCGGCGAGCACAGGCACGGCCAGCAGGCACAGCATCGCGATCAGGGGCTTCAGGGAACCGAACTCTGCATCACGTAGTAGACGCTGTCGTAGAAACCGTTCAGCCCTTCCCAGAACAGCCGGAACAAAGGCGCCGTGCCGCCACCCTTGACGCCAATGGGCACCGACAGCAAGCCCAGGGCGCCCAGCGAGAGGATGAAGGTCACCACCGAATACTCGACCATTGCCTGACCGCGCCGCGCTGCCGCCCAGGTGCGCCGAACGGGGTTAATGTTTTTTGGCATTGGCGGGTCCGCACTGCGCTTCGCATTGTTGAACGGCCATGTCGCACATCTTCTTCGCGCACTCAGCGGCGTCCTTCTTCGACTTGCTCGCGTCGGAGCAAGCCGACACACACGGCGCCTTCACGGCGACGCAGCGCTGCTTGCAGTCGTCCTTGCCGGCCAACGCGGCTGTCGAAAGAAACAACGCGAGAATGGCAAGGCGCTTCATTGGATCCCTTCTGTCAATGACTGCGGTTGGTTGGCGTACTGTACCATGAGGCCAATCTTGGACCCGTCGGGGGTCAGCACCACCGAGAGTTGTTCCTTGTCTCGCCTGAAGTCCATCGCGGTGCGAACAGGCGCAGAAGCATGGTCGGCGATTTTCCAGCCATGTTGCTTCAAGTTTTCGAGCATCCAGCCTTCGACCTCGGCGACGGGGCGATTCTTCACCTCGCTCCACACGGTGGTCTGCTTCAGCTCGCCTTCCCCCAGGTCGAACACCTTTGCCCCGTCGGCAAACGGCGGCAGCTCGACGCCCGGAGGCAGGCGCGTCGGGTTGTCGAGCAGTTCCATCGGCCGCGAGGCCGACACGAGCACCGCCGTCTGGCGGCCTTCCTTCATCACGCTGACGAGGTGCATCGTGCCGGCGAGAATGTCGATGCCCGCATCTTCGGCGGGCACGCCCAGAAAGTCCGGCTGCAGCCACCCCACGTACCCCGACCGTTCGCTGTACCGGTGGCTGACCAGCGCGCGCTTCTCTTTGCGAAACGCCGCCTCGTAGAAGGCAATCACCGCGTCGACGCTGTCGTCCGTCGTGAACCACGCGACCGCCATCTGCGAGCCCTGGCCCTTCATGCTGTCGGCGACCTTCTTCGGCACGGCGCGCGGGTAGGGCGGAATTCCTTCCAGCGCCGCCTCGGGCGGAGCCGTGATGTCCACCGACATGCCCCGCGCGCGTTCGACCGTCGTCGTCTGCGCCATCACCGCGTCGACGCGCTTCTCTTCCTGCGACGCCTTGATCCAGTACGCGCCCGTGCCGAGCACGGCTCCGAGCGCAACTACCCCGAGAAAGAAGAAGGGCAGGCTGATGGCGCGCGGTTCGGCCACGGCACTACCAGGTGCTCTCAGAAACGCCGAAGTACGAATCTTCGCGCGCGCCGTGCGTGCCACTGACCCGCGAGTCCGACCAGGCCGACGACGGATGCTTGTTGGTGACGCCGAAGTCGTGGCCCGGCTCTTTGTTGAACGAGAGGTGCAGGGTCTTCGGGTTGTCGCCCATGAACCCGTCGTCGTCGGCCGTGTCTTTGATGAGCTTCTCGTCGTCCAGCTTCTCGAAGAAGTCGTCGGCATCGTCGAACTTCGCGTTCTTGTCGTAATACGTCTTCACGCGGCTCTTGAAGCCCGTGTCGAAGAGCCCCCCCGGAATCATCGACATGATGTCGAACGCCGCGTCCATGTCGCCGGGCAGCTTCAGCGCCCAGTCGTCGTGCAGCACGGCGAACTGCTGCCTCTCGAGCATGAAGATGTTCGCCGACGCCGCGCCATAGTGGCTGTGCACGCCACCGCTCATGTGCTCGGCCTTCGTCAGTTTGTCCATCTGGGTGAAGCCCGCCATCGCCTGCTGCACGATGAAGTAGTTGAAGACGCCCGCGCGCGCAGAGCACGTGGTGACGCCACCGCCGTTGTAGTCGGCGTCGCTGTCGATGTTCGGCGTGTTGGCGTCGCGCGAGCATTCGATTTGCTGGCCGCCTTCGACGATCCAGCAAACGTGCGCGGCGAACGCCTTGTGGTGCCGGCTGCCGTCGTTGTCGCACTCGTAGTCCACGTCGTACGAGTTGTACGTGTACGTGTGGTCGCACCAGGCGTGCCGTTCGTTCGAGCTGACGTCGCCCCCGTTGCTGCTTTCCTGGTCGATGCCCGTCATGTCCCACGGCGACGAGACGACCGCCTCGAGCATGTCGAGCCGATGCCGCAACAGGTCGTCGAGAAAGAGGCTGTAGAAGATGATCGGAATCATCACGATCAACAGCAGCGAGAGCTCGAGCACGGCCTGGCCACGCGCCTTGATGCGCCGGGCGTTCAAAACTCGGACCCCTCGACAGGAACCTTGCCCGCGTTGTTCGCACCGTCCGAGTCGCCCGCGGTCTGCGCAGCATTGCGGGCTTCTTCGCGCGACATGAAGGGGTGCAGCTTCGCGCGCCAGAACGGGTCGAAGAAGTTCGGCGGCGCCTGCCAGTTGCCCGGCTGGTGGAAGTACGTCTTGGCCTTGCTGATGGCGTAGCCCGCCTTGCGCGGAATCAGCTGCACGCGCGCCTTGCCAGAGCCCATGTCGAGCTCGACCTCGCCCTTGTCGTTCAGCAGCCAGGCGTTGCGGTCACGCCCGCCACCGCTCATTTTTTCGGCGAGCGTGCTGTAGCGGGCCGACGCGTACGACGTGGGCTGGCCGAAGTCCTTGTCCTTGTCGTTCACCGCGCGGAAGTTGATGAAGCAGTTTTTGTCGTCTCCGCAGACGTCTTCGTTCTGCATCCCCTTGTACTTGTCGTGATCGCCTTGGTGGGCCCACGACGGGAAGTGGGCGCCGCCACCTTCATCCGAGAACACCCAGACGGGCAGGGCCATCACTCCGACGCCGTCGTGCCATTTGGTGAAGAACATCGTGATCACCGAGGCGCCGACGCTCTTGGCGGGGTCCGTCTTGTTGTCGCCGAACATCATCGTCGAGTCGCCCACGTACGCGTTGCCGATCTTCGCGTTCATGATGGGGTCGCCTTCGTTGTTCTGAATGTCCTTCAGGAAGTCTGAGCCGGACATCTTGAAGTCGTCATGCTGGTCCATCGGGGTGATCAGCTGGTCGTAGAAGGGCCGCATCGCGTTGGCCGCGTTCTGCATCACCGTGCTGCGGTCGCTGGTCGACGACGCGCTGCGTTCTTCCGGGCCGTCGCACTCGAGGTCGCTGCCTTCCAGCGCGCAGGCGAAGGTCTTCTTGTTCGCGCTGGTGAACTTGTCTTCCTCGTCGACCCGGGGCGCGTTGATGTTCTTCAGCGTGCCCGGAATCGAGCCGATCGCGCTGTCTGCGTTCTTCAGCACTTCCTTCTGCGACTTGTGGATGTCGTCGACCATTTCTTTGATCGAGCCGACGGCCTTGTTGAACTTGTCTTCGACGCCTTTGACCTTGTCGTTGTAGTCGGACCACTTTTGAAAATACTTCGCCATCACGACGAAGGCTTCGATCATGTGGGCGCAGTGGATCGCGCAAAAGCAGACGATGGGGCAGAAGGATTCAGCGAGCTCCATCAGGGCGATCATGATGAAGGCGATCGCTCCGCTGAAGAGGGTGGCGGTGGTGGCCGACGCGGTGCTCATCCACGCGTGCACCGTCATCTGCGCGACGACGGCCGCGGCGATCGCGCGGTTCGAATACACCATCGAGTTGAACGCGCGGGCCTGGACGATGGCGCTCGAGTAGGCGGCCGCGTCGCTGGTCGACTGCAGGCGAATCTTCTCGTGCACCACGTTGTTCACGGTGAACGTGAGCATCATCATCACGGCCAGCACGAGCAGCGTCAGCACGCCGAGCACGATGGTCTGCCCGCGGGTCTTGAGAACGATTCGGGTGCGCATCGCGGTTCTCACTTTTTCGGGAAGCTGAGGATGCATTCGTTCGAGCCCGGAAGCTCGAAGCCACCCTTCGATGGAAAGAAGTTCGACTGCATGCGGTGAACGAACGACATGCGAATCGGCAGGAAGTACTTCCCCGACTGGCCCAGCGTCTTCAGCTTCGAGTCGGTGCTGGCTTCGCCCGTGCCCGTCTTGTGGATGCCCTTGATCGCGCCGTTTTTCGCCGTGCCCAGCCGCGTCACCTGCAGCAACTGCTCGCTGACCTCGTCGGCGCGAACGATGTTCCAGATCACCATGTTCGCGAACGGGATCACCATTCGGTAGTGGAAGGTGACCTGAACCGACAGCTTGCCCTTGTCCATCGTTTCCCAGCTGCTGGCCGAGTTCATCGTCGCCGCGTCATCGAAGTCCACCGAGCTGCCGCTGACCGTCTTCGTCGTCGGGCTGCAGATGCGAATCTCGACGACCTTCAAGTTGGTCGCGTCAGGGTACGTGTTGTCCTTCATGCGATCCCACGCGGTCTTCAGGTCGCTGTCGTCGCGGGTGCGGTTGTACGCCTCGCCCCCACCTCCGGCCTGGTAGCCCACCACCGGCAGCAACACGGCAAGCGCCGCGTTTTCCATCACCTTCATCTTGGCGCTGTGAATCGCTCCGGCCCGCGCGGCCTTGTAGGCGGCGTACTTGCCCATCGACCGGCCCTGCTGCAGCAGGCCCAGCTGCAAAAGCCCGAGAATCATGAAGACTGTCAGCGGCAGCACGATTGCCGATTCCACCATCGCTTGACCTGACTCGTGCCGAGACATCGATTGAATATCGGCGTTTAGAGAAATGGGTCGCATCGGTCGATCGGACTTGTGAAGCGCGTTTGCAATGCCGGCATCGCGGCCAGCGGGCTCGGCCGGTTACGGTTCGTTCGCCTTGCGGCTGCGGCCCCTGATTTCGGAAGCGGGCCCCCCAGTCACACCCGGCGCCGGATTGTGCCCGAATCGCCGCGAATAAGCCTCTGGCGTATTGAGGTTGTCGATCACCGCCGCGTCGTTCACCTGCAGCGCGTGTAGGGAAAGGGCCCCGGTCGCCTTCTCGAGCGTTTGCGCGCGGGCCCGCAGCACCTGACAGGCGGCCTCGGCAGAAAGGCCCA
>JAYUXE010000039.1:0-6271 GCA_043753165.1 Archangiaceae bacterium
AAACCCCCATGCTTGGTCCCCAGCTCAACCGGCTGCGCGAACGGCTCGACGCCGTGAAGGCAGGCAAGGGACTCGAGCAGGGGTTGTTCGATCGCGCGCGCGCGATCTTCAACCGCGAAGAACAGGGCGAGAAGCTCGACGCGCTGCGTTCGCTGGATCGCGACTTCGACCGCGCCGGCATTCACACCGCCGCTGACGCCAAGCTCTTGCGTGAGCTCGGGAAGCTGAAAGGAAAGCTGGGCGGCCTGTCTGAAGGGCTTGCCGATCGCGCCACGGCGGCGCTGCTCGAGCTCGATCTCGCGGTGCGCCGGGCCGAACGGTTGCTCGCAGCGCAGACGCTTCCTCAAGGGCTCGTCACGTCACTGGACGCGGACTTCGTGCGGCTCGCGCGCGCGGTGAAGGTCGCCGATTTGTTTGCGCGGCCCTCCGAAGACGAAGGCGAGCAAGAAGGCTTCGAGGTGTTCGCCCGGCCTGCGCGCGATTCGCGCCCGCCGGCGAGCGCGCGCCTGGCCGTCGCCGAGTTCTGGGCCAGGCGCGCGCAGGCGAACGTCAACGATGTCGCCCAGAAGCGCCGCGATCTCGATCTCGCCCACGAGCTGCTGCTTCGCGCGAGCGCCGGGTCGATGGGCGACCGCGATCGGTTGCGCCAGATGCGAATGGAAGTCGCGGCGGCGCGCCAGCGGGTGAGGGCGTCGCCCGTCGTGCGGTCGCTGCAGGATCTCGTGCGGCACGTGCGCCACACCGCCCGCCGCGATCCCCGCACGGCCTACAGGTCGTTGAAGGGGCTCTACGAGCGCGCCGTCGAAGCCAATGACATCGAGCTCGCCCAGGTTGCGAGCGACGCCGTGTCGTCGATGCTGCCCCCAACGGCCGAGTTGAAGCCGCTGGTCGAACAGTCGCGGCTGAAGCAGCAGCTGGGCTGGAAGGAACCGGGCAAGCCGGCCGAAGGGGTCGACAAGCTCGATCGCAACCTCGCGGGCGGAAAGGCCGGCACCGACGATGCCGGTGACGTGCTGGCCCAGCTCGCGTTCGACCTCGATGAAGAAAAGCTGGAAGCGCTCGAGCTGGCGTCGGGCTGCGCGCGGTTCTTCGACGTCGAGGACACGCTGACGGAAGAGCTGGTCGAAGCCGAGCTCGAGCAGACGCGCCCGGTGCAGCGGCGGGTGAGCTACCCGACGCAGATGATGAGCTACGAGTTCACCAACAGCCTTGACGAGCTCCACAACTTCGTCATGCAGAGCCCGAGCATGTTGCTCTACGACCTGGCGTCGAGCCGGCAAACGGTTCGCGCGTACCTCGAAGAGGAGCCGCCGCCGAAGCAGTCGCGCATCAAGAAGACGGCGGTTCGGGTGTACGTGCTTGACGCGTCGGGCTCGATGCACGGGCCGCGTTCTCGCTTCCGCGATGCCATTCTCATCGCCGAGCTCAATGCCCTTCGCGTGAAGGCTCGGCAGAACGTGCCGTTCGACCCGCTGTACTTCTCGTTCTTCAACGATTCACCCACCGAGCTCGCGCGCATCGACAACGGGCCCGAGGCGACGCGGCAGATCGAGAAGCTGTTTCGGCACTCGCCCGCGGAAGGGCAGACGGACATCTCGCTGGCGCTGATGTCGTCGTTCGAATCGATTCGAACTGCGCAGGGCAAAGATCCCTACCTCTCGCGCGCGACGGTGGTGCTGGTGACGGACGGTGAAGACGCGGTGGATCTCGAGCTCGTGCGCCGCACGCGCAAGCCGTTCGAAGGGCTCGACATCTCGCTGTCGTTCATTTCTCTCGGCGAAGAAAACCCCGACTTGAAGTCGCTGGTGATCGAACAGCGCAACGTCGGCGGGCGCGCCTTCTATCACCACCTCTCGGACGCTGAGATTGGGGTCGCTCGCACGGAGTTCGACTCGACGTGGCGTACGTTGCTGCCGGCCGAAGTGCCCGCGACGGCCGGAGCGCTCGAAGCGCTGCTGCCCCACCTCGAAGCGTTGGAACAGATTGCCGGAGGCCGGCCTGCGACGGTGGTTCAGCGCGCCGACAGCCAGTTCGACGCGTTCTTCCCCTTGCCGGGGGCCGATGCGTCACCCGAAGGGCCCGTGAGTCAGCGGCTCGCCGACATTCTCGACGCGGTGGGCGAGGCCGCGTCGCTGGCGTCCGTCGACCACCGCGCGTCCGAGAGCGTGACGCTGGTGAGCCACTTGCTCGGGCTGTATGGGGTGCCTCTGCCGAAGTACCTCGCTGCCGTCGAAGCGCCGGCCCCGACGGTGAAGGTCGCGGTCGAGCGCGTGCGGCTGCTGTGCAAACCGTTCGGGTGAGGCTGCGCTCGCACCCGTGACGCGATTCGACGGCGGTCGCGTGGCGAGGGTCCGAGTGCGGCTGGCCCGTGATCGGCAGCTTCGAGAACCGCATCCGACGCCGCTGAGCTACGCTTTCGCGCGTTGTGTTCGGTTTTCTGAAAAAGAAGAAGGCGGCCGAAACCAAAGATCCGCTGGCGGTCTACGACGGGTTCATCGAATCGCTCGAACGCCAGGGCGCCGAGGTTCGGAAATCGGCCGCCACGCTGCTGGCCCTGCGCGGTGACCTGAAGCGCGACGCCGAGAAGTACACCAAGCGCTGCAAGGATCTCGAAGGGCGCGTCCGCGTCGCAGAAGAGAAGGCCGACGCGCGCGCGGCGAAGACGCTGCGGCGCGACTTCGAAGAGGCCGACCAGATGCGCGACCAGTCGGAAAAGGCGCTGATTTCGGCCAACGAAGACGCCCAGCTGTTGCTCGAGGCGGCGGCCGACACCGCGAGCCGCGTCGCCGAGCTCAAGTCGGAAAGGCAGTCGGCCCGCGCTCGGCTCGCCACCGGGCTCGTCGTCAGCGCGGCGTTGCGTCAGCGCGTCGAGGAGTTCGACAAGGTGATTGCGCTCGATGCCGCACGGGACGAGGTCGAACGCGCGCGCGCGCTGGCCGATGTGTACCGAGATGACGACAAGAAGCACCTGCCCGAGTCACCGCCATGAGCTTCTCGCCCGAGGCGTATTTGAAGGCGCTGAACTTCGCGGCCGCTTCGCACGGCAAGCAGGTGACGCCACTCAACCTGCCGTACGTCGTCCACTTGAGCAGCGTCTGCATGGAGCTCATCCGCGGCCTCGACGCCGAGCCCGGCCGCGACGGTGATTTCGCCGTCACCTGCGCGCTGCTGCACGACACGATCGAAGACACCGAGACGACTGCGGAGCTCGTCGAAGGCGCCTTCGGTTCGTCGGTGCGCTCAGGGGTTCAGGCGCTGACCAAAGACAGCCGGCTGCCGAAGGAACAGCAGATGACCGACAGCCTGAAGCGGATTCTCGCGCAGCCGCCCGAGGTCGCGATGGTGAAGCTGGCCGATCGGATCACGAACCTGGCCCCGCCTCCGCCGCACTGGTCGGCCCAGAAGATCGCGAAGTACCGCGCCGAAGCGGAACAGATTCTTGAAGCGCTGGGGTCGGCGAGCCCGTTCCTCTCGGCCCGGTTCCGCCAGCGCCTCGACGCGTATCCGCGCTGACCCCCCACCCCCCGAACGGCTGATCGCAGGGTCCGCCAAAACATGAGCGCCCGGGATGAGCTGTTCTGGAAGGGCTGCGTTGCCGGACCTCAATGGCCAGCTCATCCCTCTCGGGTCGGGACGAACGGGCCAGGCTCCGTGCTGTCCGGTCGACTACGCCTTGAGCTCGGTGAATTCGCCCGGCGCGCCGAACGCGCCGAAGTTGTTCACCAGCGACCCATCGGCATTCCGGATTCCGACGGCGTTGATGCAGGTGGTGAGCAGCTTGTTGTGCGGCGCATCGACGTCATTCTTGTACGTGCCGTCGCCGTTCTGGTTCTGCTTCGTCACCTTCACGTACTGGCCCTGCTTCAAGTAGCCACCGTTGCTGCCGGCGATGACGTACGGCATGTCCATGAAGTTGTGCTCGAGGCCGTCTGAGAGCTCGTTCATCCAGACGATCGCGCTGTTGTCGAGCACGGTCTTCCCGTTCGGTTCCGCGTACGCCGAGAGCTTGTCGAGCAGGTAGCGGAACTGCTGCGCGTACCAGACGTCGATCGCAGCCAGGCGATCTTTGTAGTCGCTGATCATGCCGCCCGAGTTGTCGTCCTTCGTGTTCCCGTGCGACAGCTTGTGGTGGTTGTACTGGTTGCTCAAGCCGTCGAAGTTGAACACCGGGCCGCCCGAGCCATCGCCCCACTGCAGCGTCGCCACGCGGGTGTGATCGCACGCGAGCGCCAGCGCCAGAATGTCCATCTGCATCTGGCCGACCTTCTTGTACTCGCTGTCGCTGCCCACCGTGTTCGGGTTCAGCCCCTGAATCTCGGCCGACCGCGCCGCCGGAAGCGTGCATGCCGGAATTCCGCTGGTCGTCATCGCCACTTCGATGTCGCGAATCGAAGAGTAGTGAAGGTCGAGCTTCGCCTTGTCGGCCGTCGAGATCTTCTTCGTCTTCAGCGCATCCATGTCGCCCTTCACGAGGTCGAGCACGCTCTGCCGCCGCGCCGCCAACCGTTGAGCGACCGCTGGATCCGTACCCGCCATGCCCATGAAGTCCTGGAACGCGAGCCACGGGTTGTTCTCGGCCTGCACGGGCTGCATCGGGCCCATGTACGAGCAGACGCTGAGCACGCCCTGGCCGCGCGGGCCCACCTTCAACGTCAGCGACGGCTTGCCCATCGGGTTCAGCTTCTTCGCCATCAGCTGATCCACCGAGATGCCGTTCGCGTAGTGGTCAGCGCCCGACAGCTGCTGGCACGTCAGCTTCCCGCCCATGCCGTTCTGGTGATCGCACCCCACCGGCGTCTGCCCACCGAAGTTGAAGCCCTTCGGCACCTTGTGGATGCCGCGCGGAATGAGAATCTTCGACTCCATTCCGGACAACGGAGCCAGCGCCGTGCCCGTGAACGACGCCGACGTCAACGCGCCGAACGGCGTCGCCGGGAAGAACTTCTGCATGTTGATGCCGTTGCACTCGAGAAACGCGACGAACCGCTGCGCCTGGGGGGCGGTCTGCCCGCGCGCCAGCTTCGGCATCAGCGACTCGATCACCGGCAGCGCTACCGCCACGCCACCCAGACCCCGCAGGAAAAACCTTCGGCTGACGCGACTCATGGGGCTTCCTCCGCCGGCCGGTACCGGAACGAGTTGTTCTGCGTCAGGTCGCCGATCAGCTCTTTGATCGGGTAGTCCGCGCTCGCGAGCTTCGTCGTCATCGCGTCCAGGTCGCACCCGTCTTCCGCGCCATCGGCCCGCTGATACGCGTACCGCAACCAGTTCCGCGCGTAGCAACCGCGCGCCTCTTCCGAGACCGAGATGATCTTCGAGAGCTCAATCGCGTCCTTGAACGTGTGCGTCTGCCCTCCGAGCACGAGGCTGCCCGACGAGTCGACCGCTTCGCCGTTGTCCATCGTGCGGTACTGCCCCACCGCATCGTAGTTCTCGAACGCGAAGCCCATGCCGTTGATCCGGTTGTGGCAGCCCGCGCAGCCGCTGGGCGACGTGTGGTTCGCGACCTGTTGGCGCGTCGTCTTGATGTTCCCCATCAGCGGAGGAAGGTTCAGGTCTGCGTTCCCCGGCGGGTCTCCCAGCGGCAGACACAGCACCCGCCGAATCATGAAGACGCCGCGGTGAATCGGGGAATCCGTGCGCGTGTACGCGTGCGAAGCGAGGAAACCTGTCTGCGTCAGCAGGCCCGACCGCTGCGCTGGATCCAGGTCGACCTTCGTATACGCCGCCGTCGTGTATGCGCCCGTCAGCTTGTACAGCGCCGCCACTTCCTTGTTCACGAACGTGTACGGCGCGGTGAAGAGCGTCGCGAACGGCGCCTTCTGATCGAACACCACGTGGCTGATGAAGCGCAGCGTTTCCTGCTGCATCATGGGCGCCATCGCCGGCGTGAAGCTCGGGAACAGCGTCGGGTCGCGCGTCAGGTTGTTGTACTTGTCGAGATCCAGCCACTGGTGATGGAAGTCGTCGACGACCTTCACTGCGCGCGCGTCGTCGAGCATCTTGAGCGCCTGCGTCCGCACGTCGGCGGCCGTCGCCAGCTTGCCCGCCGCCGCGAGGTCGAGCAGCACCGGGTCCGGCGTCGTGTTCCACAACAGGTACGACAGCCGCGACGCCATTTCCCACGACGTCAGCGCCACCTTGCCGTCGACCGCCGCATTTTCCGCCAGCTCGACCCGGTAGAGGAACTCGGGCATCTGCAGCATCGTCTCGACCGTCAGCGCCACGCCCTTGCTGAACGCGTCGCCCGTCTCGAGCAGCATCGGCGCCT
>JAYUXE010000040.1:0-2637 GCA_043753165.1 Archangiaceae bacterium
GGCGCGCAGTTCGATGCCCGCTACGAAGCGCTGTCGACGCGCGCGGATCTGATTGCGTACAACGGCCACGCGGGCCTCGGCGCCAACGTGCGCGCGCTCGCGAACAAGGGCAGCTTCGTCACCGGGCAGTACGCGATCATCTTCATGAACGGCTGTGACACGTACGCGTACGTCGACGGGTCGCTGGCCCAGAGCCGCGCGCGCCTCAACACCGAGGATCCGACCGGCACGAAGTACATGGAAATCGTGACCAACGGGATGCCGGCGTTCTTCCAGTCGATGCCGAACGCGTCGCTGGCGCTGGTGCGCGGGTTGATGAAGGTCGAAGCGCCGCTGACGTACGAGCAGATTTTCGCGTCGGTGGATCGCGCGCAAATCGTCACGGTCACCGGTGAAGAGGACAACGTGTTCTACCCGGGCTACCAGCCGGGCGGCTTCGTGCCGGGCTTCGTGCAGCGCGAGGCGGGCTCGGTCGATACGGGCCAGGAGCTTCGTTACGAGACGAAAGAAGTTCCCGCGGGCAAGTACACGGTGACGCTCGCGCAAGACGCGGCGCACCCGGGCGGGGACGTCGACCTCTACGTGAAGGTTGGCGCGGCCCCGACGGCCACGGTCTACGACTGCCGCCCGTACCTCGGCGGCTCGGCCGAGACGTGCGACGTGACGCTGGCGGCGCCGGCGAAGATTTTCGTTTCGCTGAAGGGCTACGCGGCGGGCTTCTTCACGCTCGCGATTGTCGGAGCCGGGACGACGCCCCCCTCGTGGACGGGGCTCGACGAGACAGCGACGATCGCGAAGGGCGCGGCGAAGACGTACGTGACGCCGACGCTCGCCGCGGGCCGTTACGTCTTCACGATGACGGGCTCGGGGGATGCGGACCTGTATGTGCGCAGCGGGGTCGCTCCGACGACTGCGCTCTACGACTGCCGTCCGTACAAAAGCGGCAGCGCCGAGGAGTGCGTGCTCAACCTCAGCACTCCCGCGGCGGTGCACCTGCTGGTGCGCGGCTACGCGACGACGTCGACGTTCCGGCTCGTCGGCGCCGCGCAGTAATTTTTCTCTACAGCGCCGCTTCGATCGTCTTCTTCATCGCGGCGGCGCCGCTGGTGTGTGACGTCAGATGGCGTAGAGGTCGGGGATTTCCTGCGCGGCGATGCGAATCGGGACTCCGCGGCGGGCCGCTTCGCGCTGGATGTAATCGAGGCGCGCCTTGTCCTGGTCGAAGTAGGGGCCGACGTCTTCCATCACCTTCCGGAACTTCGCGCTCTGCATCCCGTTCTGCACTTCGGCGACCGTCATGCCGGGCCCGTTCACGGCGTGGTTCAAGAGCTCGAGCGTGCTCTCGTTCGCGGGAATCGAAGGCGAGGGGCGATGGATGCGCATGCAGGGGGAGGACGAACGGCGGGCGAGATTCGCGGGTTAAGGTCGCGGCGTGAATCCGGAATCACCACGCGGGACCTCGTTGCAGACCGGCGTCATCCGTTCGCAGCAGGAAGCCCTCGAGCACGACCTCGCCTTCTGGTCTCAACTAACGGGCGACCAACGCATCGAGGCACTCTGGGAGTTGGTCGAAACCGGGCTCGCCCTGACTGGCGCCAGTCGCGCGCCATTTCGATTTGATCGAACTGCTTTCGGAGTTCGACGCCGGTCGTAGTGGCTGTTCGTGGTCGCCTTTCGACCGTTCGACCCGACCTTCCCCTGCAAGCTTCCGGTTCTCGGTTGTGCTGCCGCGCATGCGCACTTCCCGATTCCTGCTGCTGTGTCTGCCGATCGCCGCGACGGCTGCTGCCGCCGCGCACCTGAACACGTCGACGGATCGCCGCGACGGCATCACCGCGCAGGTGAAGTGGCTCGAAGCGACGCTGGACGACGGCGATGCCGCGCGGAACCAGACGGTGTTCCCCGAGGGCGAGCTCTTCACCTGGGAGTTCTATTCGCTGGGCCTGTTTCAAATCGCCGAAGAGACGAACGACCCAGAAGACATCGCCCGGGCGGTGAAGGTCGCACGCGAAGTGCTGCCGAAGATGGACGCGATGCTCACGCACTTCCCCTTCTCGCGAATGAAAGACCGGCGGCTGCGCGGCGGCATCTGCTGGTTCGCGGGGCAGAACCTGGTGCGCGCGAAGCTCGTCGCGCTCGGAGGCACCGACGCGGAAGTGAAGCGGTTCAAGGCCGACAGCGCGTTGCTGCACTCGGAGTTTCAGCGCTCGAAGACCGCCGTGCTCGAGGCGCACCCGGGGCAGAGCTGGCCCGTCGATTCGTTGTTCGGCTTCGAGTCGCTGCAGCTGCACGACCGCCTCTACGGCACCACGTACTTCGCGACCTTCGACAAGTGGCTCGCCGCGATGGAGGCGACGAAGGATCCAAAGACCGGACTTCACGTCTCGTTTCTGCACCTCGATGGCCGCGTGCGCGATGTGCCGCGGGGCTGCGCGCTGTCGTGGTCGCTTGCCGTGTTGCCGCGGCTGAATTCGAAGGTCGCCGCGGAACAGTGGGCCGCGTACAAGAAGCACTTCGTCGGCTGCACCGCGGGCCTGTGCCTGGTGCGCGAGTACCCGCCGGGGGTCGACCGGAAAGCGGACGTCGACTCGGGCCCGGTGGTGAATGGCTACGGCATGTCGGCGACCGCGTTCGCCC
>JAYUXE010000041.1:0-2637 GCA_043753165.1 Archangiaceae bacterium
TTTGAAGTCCCGGGCCCGACGAGTCCCGAAGAACCGGCGCCGGCCGACGTCCAGTTGGTGCAAGTCGTCGACGAGGCCGCCCCGCCCGCCTGGGTTCCCGTCCAGTAGTAGCGCGTGTTGTCGAACGCGCTTCCGCGCCCCTGCTCGTCGACGTACAGGCGAGCGAGCGGGCTCACGACCAGGTTCGCCCGGTTTCTGAACGTCAGCACGAGCGTCGAGTCGTTTTTTTCCTGGTACCAGGGACCAACGTCGCTGATGCGGTCGATCGCGTTCATGCCGGTCACCGAGACCCACGCCTTCCACTGTCCTCCTTTCGTCGCGGCCTGCGCTGCCGTGTTGCACAGCGAGTCGGCGCCGGTCACGCCTCCGAAGTCACCTTTGAACTCAGTGCTGGTGAGGAAGATTCGCTTCTTCGTCGCGGACACGGTGTTGGGGGCGGGCAGCTTCGATTGTTCGAAGCACACGATTGCCCACGAGGCGCTGCAGGAATCCGTGCTGCCGTTCGACCAACTCGAGGTCCCGGGGCCCGTCAGACCCGACTGCGATGCGCTGGACGTCGTCCACCCGGCACACGTCGTCGTCGCGTGAAGCCCCGTCGCGAGCGTGCCCGTCCAGTAGAAGCGGGTGTTGTCGAACGAGTTCCCGCGTCCCTGCTCGTCGACGTAGAGCCGCGACAGGAGCGAAGTCGTGAGGTTCGCGTTGTTGTTGAACGTCTTCACCCACGTGCCGTCATTCTTTTCCTGGAACCATGGGCCGACGTCCGTGATGCGGTCGATCGCGTTCTCGGTGGTGCCCGACATCCACGCCTTCCATGTGCCGCCTTTGTTTCCCGCCTGCGCAGTGAGCGCGCAAATCTGATCGGCTCCTGCGACGCCGCCGAAGCTGCCCGTGTACTCGGTGCTGGTCAGGAACACGCGCATCCGCGTTTCAGTGACGACGACGTTGCCTCCCCCCATTCCGCCAGTGCCTCCGCCCGTGCCCATGCCCTGGCCACCACCCGACCCGCCCGAGCCGCCCGCCGACTCACACGCGCCGCCGCTGGTGCACGTCTGGCTGGAACTACACGCCGAGCACATCGCGCCGCCGATGCCGCACGTTTGAAGGCTCACGCCAGGGGCGCACACGCCCGCTTCCGTGCAACAGCCCAGGCAGTTGCTCGGCGTACACGCGCGCGAACCGGTGCACGACGCCGCGATCGCGGCACTGATGAGAACGGCAACGACGAGAAAGGAAGCGCGCATGGAAGGCACCTTTAGAAAGTTCGAATCACACTGGCGGTAACGGTGAAGCCCGACGGCTCGGTGGTCGAGCCGATGTACGCGCCATGAAAGCTGCGCGGCGTGCTCACCCAGAACGGCACGTGCCCGCGAAGCCGCAGGCCGAGCGAAAGGGACGGTGAGAAGACGTAACGCGCAAAAACGCCGACCTGCACCAGCGGCAGGCCGAAGATGAACTGGCGATCGACGATCGCGGCGATGCCCAGGCCGAGCTCGACGCCCGCTTCGAACGGAAACGTCTGGTACGTGAGCCGCCGCACCAGCTCGAGCACGTCCCACGCAAGCACCGCCGTCAACGCGAGGCGGCTCAAGATCTCGCCGCGCAGCGTTGGAGAACCGCCGACGCCGATGCCGAGCTCGCCGCTGAGCAGAACGTGCCGGCTCAAGCGCGCTCCAAAGCCGAAGCTGCCTTCGAACGTCGTCGCCACCGCAAGCGACGACCACCACTCGCCCACGCCCACGTCGGCGGTGATGACGAGATCGCGCGGCTTCTTCGGCTCAGTGGGCGCTTCGACTGCTGCCACGGGCTGCACCGCTTCGATGCGTTCCGCGCGCGGCTTCGACGCCAGCGCGAACGCCGGCAGAAGCAGCAGCACGAACACCGGTTTCATCAGCGGCCGCTCCGATCGACGACGTCGCTGGCCCCTGCCTGCAGCGTGCGGCTCGAGAGGATCTGCCCGCTGCGCGCGTCCGACAGCCGGAAGTGCACCAGCACCGAGCCCGTGTCAGCGCCCACCACCTGGTAGACCAACAGCCTGTCGGCGTTCCGCTTCTTCGCTTCGTCGAGGAAGCACAGGTCTTCCACGGTCGTCGACGTGTCCGGGCGGCTCAGCACCGTCTTGTGTGTCTCGGGCTTGAAGTCGCGCGCGTAGTTGTGGCGGTGCGCCTCGAGCACGTGTGCCCAGCCCGTCGACACCAGCGCGTTCGCGAACACCTCGTATGCGAGCCCGTCGAGCGCGTGCCCCACGTACACGGCGCGCGGAATGCCCTCGGGACGATCGCAGTCGGTGTCGTCCTCGTTGGTCAGCCACAGCGTCGGCACTGCGCCCGCCGCCGGATTCGCCGCGGTGAACGCATTGAGCGCCTTCGCCAGCAGCTCACGCTGCGTCGGCGCAGGAGGCGGCGGAGTCGTCGCGCACGCCGCCATCACCACCACCATCAGTCCAAGCACTGCCCGCATCGTGTCTTCCCCTGGTCGAACCGCGCCTTTGTCACATCGGCGCGCAAAAGGCCCGCAGGTCTTCCGGCAAGGGAGACTCGAACGTGACTTCCTTCTTCGTGCCCGGGTGGATGAACCGAATCTTCGTCGCGTGCAGCGCATGCCGCGGCAGTCGCAGCTTCAGCCACGCCTCGGGCTCGA
>JAYUXE010000042.1:0-6263 GCA_043753165.1 Archangiaceae bacterium
CATCGCATTCTCAATCAGGCGCTGGCCGCCCTCGCGCAGGTCACGCTGTACGGGACGATGACGCACGTCCTCAACACCTCGAACGACGTCATCGTCGAGAACGACCCGAACGTGAACTCGTGGGCCAGCCGCAGCGTCAGCGGAGCGCTCTCGGCCTGCATCTTGAACCGCGCCCACATGAAAGAGTCCGGCATCTCGCTGCTCGCGAGCCCGGCCAACATCTTCGACACGCTGCCCGTGGCGAACAGCGAAGAGAACGACAAGATCGCGCGCGCGAAGCGATCGATGGGGAAGATCGCCAACGCGACGCGCTTCGCCTGCGATCGCGAAGGCAGCGGCACCAGCGCCTGCGGCCCCGGCTGGGTCACCGACCGCCGCCCCGGGCAGATCATCCCCCTGCCTTCCAACTTCGGCATCGTGCGCGACATCCTCGGCAAGCTCGACTGGAAGTGGGGCCAGACGAAGATGCTGAGCTACAACTTCAGCGTCGGCAAAGAAGGCTCGAACGACCGCAACTACATTCGCGATTGGAAGAACGACCTGCCCAAGCGCCCCATCTCTGATCTCACCCAGGGCGATGCGATGGGCTCGGACGACATCTACTCGATCAAGATTGGCCCCGCAGAGCTCGACCTGGCCGTCTTCACCCTCGTGAACCCGCTGTCGTGCCGCGACGACGAGAACCCGCTGAAGTGCTGGGGGGACAACCGCCACGGGCGCGACAGCACCCACCCCTTCCGGAACACCGTGAAGACCAGCATCTGGGCGATGAGCAAAGAAGAAGATCCGACCGGGAAGGGCGGCGGCATTCACTGGCGCCTGGTCACCAGCAGCGGCGTCAGCGGCAGCAAGAATTCCGACCTGCCGAACAAGAACAGCGGCGGCCTGTTCGGCACGCCCAACGAGTACCGCGACCTCGGCATCAACATCTGGTCGAAGCCCATCGTCGAGACCATCGCCTTCGACATCAAGACCGACGTCTGGGTCGCCAATGTCCGCCCGATTCGCGACGGCAACCACCCTTGGGAAGGCCTCACCCACTTCCCGCACTTCGAGCCCGGCCAGTACGGCGCGGCCTGCGGCCAGGGCCTCGGCAGCGGAGGCGACCCCAGCATCACCGCCGCCGCCACCCGCGAGATGGAATTCAACCAGCCTTCCACCTGGGTGATGCTCAACAAGTCCGCTTCGGAAATGCTGAACGCCGGCGATCAGACCGGCGCTGGCAACAACAAGCCCGCACTGCTCAACGACTCGGGGGCGATGACCTTTGCCTTCAAGCAGCCGACCAAGCTGACGATGGACAACACCCGAAAAGAATTCCTGCTCTTCAAGGGCCTCAACGTCATCTCGCGCGGGCAGACCTACTACCACCGCCCCGGCAACTGGGCCGAGCAGCCGAACTTCTTCAACCCGTACTGGAAGCCGCGGCTCGCCTCGGTCTGGCAGGGCCGTTACGCGTTCCCGTTCGTGGGCAGCCTCGAAGGCGCGCTGCCCGGCCCGCTGAAGCAGCTGCCGGCGAAGATCCTGACCCACTGACCATGCGCACGCACGTTCGACGCAGAGGGCAGGCCATCACCGAGTTCGCGCTCGTGCTGCCAGTGATGATCGTGATCCTGCTCTACAGCATGTACTTCGTGGAGCTCGTGCGCGCGAAGCTGAAGCTTCAGGAAGCGAGCCGCTACGTCGCGTGGGAAATGACGAGCTACACGCTCGACGACTACGGCAAGGCGCAGCACGGCAAGGCCT
Source organism: Archangiaceae bacterium (assembly GCA_043753165.1). Classification (GTDB taxonomy): domain Bacteria; phylum Myxococcota; class Myxococcia; order Myxococcales; family Myxococcaceae; genus JAGSPQ01. Next base: position 1,747 of record JAYUXE010000042.1, read on the forward strand.
TCGACACCGCGAAGGCAGCGTCGGTGCTCGACGCCGAAGACAAGTACAAGGACCTCGAGTCGATCGACAACCGTTCGCCCGGGGACTTCATCGTCGGCTACGCGAACGTGAAGACGAAGATCACCTCGCTCGACGCGCCTGCGATCACCCAGAACGTCGGCCCGATTCCCGGCAATGAATTCATCGACCAGCTGCTGGGCGTGTTGAACGGCGGCGCGAGCACCGTGCACAGCTTCTTCGGCTTCAACACGAAGGGGAAGGTGCAGGTCGAGATGTCGATGCAGCTCGACAATCGGATCCTGCCGCGCCACTTCCTCGACGAGAACGGCGGGTTCTTCAAGGCCGACGTCTGGGGCGGCCGCAACCTGCAGAACCTCACCCTGAAGAACAAGTTCACGCTGCTCGCCAGCGGCTGGGATCTGCCCGACGGCGCCGACGCCGAACAGCACACCGAAGGTCCGGGCGGCCCGCGTTCAGGCGTGCACCGCGGCGGCAGCGACCAGGGCCTGTACACGCAGGTCAGCCGCATGAGCCTGCTCGGAGCGCCCGGGAAGCTCGGCTCGATTCCCGGCTTCAACCAGATCATGGGCCTCATCGGGAACTTCGTCCCCAACCCGATCAGCTCGGTCTACGTCGTCTCGCACAACTACTTCGCGGCAGGCGAGGGCGGCATCAAAGATCGCAAGTGCAACAACGACCCGACGCACGGCGCGCAGTGGGGCATGAACAACCTCGAGCGCGAGTCGGGCAACGACGGCGCCGGCCTCGATCACGAAAAACGCAAGTGCTACGACACCGCCCCTTTCCGCGACACGTCGAAGTACGACGACTCGCAGTACCGCGAGATCTACCGTGCGCGCGGCCCCTTCTTCATGGGCTGCAAGAACGCGCAGGCCGACAACCCGTCGGAGGCTGGCGTTCCCGCCAACGCAGGGAAGGACAAACACAACAAGAAGTACAACTGCGAAGGCTGACGTTGAGAGCGCTGCTCGCCTGCCTGCTGCTGTCGTCGGGCCCCGCCAGCGCCGAACAGCCGCTGCCCGTCTACCCGGGCACGTTTCCGACCCGCATCGGAAAAGATCTGCTCATCGGCGGCGAGTACTACCGCCTTGCGTACTTCCAGACGGCCGACCCGCTGAAGCAGGTCGCGCGCTACTTTCAAAAGCAGTGGGTCGACGAGGGCTACCCCGTCACCGTCGACGGCGACTTCAAGACCGAAGGCGTCGTCTCGGCCTTCTACACGCGCGAAGGGCTCGTTCGCTCGATCGTCCTCCTGCAGCACGAGGGCAAGACGCTGGGCTTCGCGGTGCTCAAGGACGTCTGGGTGCGCGAGCCGCTGAGCAAGGCGATCAAGCTGCCGGCGCTCGAAGGCGCGCTGTTCAGTGAAGACCTGGTGCTGCGCGACGACTCGGGCGGCACGCAGGCGAGATCCTCTCTGCTCGAAGGCACCGTCGACGCCGTGCAGGCGCGGCTCGCGAAGGGCTTCACCGAAAAGGGCTACGCGCTCATTCGCGACACCCGCGTGAAGCTCGACGGCAAGGTCCAGCGGGTGGTGGAATTCTCGCGCGGCAAAGAACAGGCGGTGGTCGGCCTTCTGCAGCTCGAGCCCACGCTGGTGGCGGTTCAGCAGACGTGGGTCGGCAGCGATCGCCCGGATGCGGTGCCGAATGACGAAGCGGTGAAGGCCGCCAGAGAAAAGGCGGGCAAGTGATCGCGCTGCTCGCCCTCGTCCTCGCCGCCGGCCCCGTGCCCGCGCTGAACAGCCCGGTGGGACAAGCGCTCACCGAGCCGCTGAGGCAGGGCATCACGGGCGGCAAGGTTGGCGAGTGGGCCACCTTCCGTATCGACGGCGGGCCCGAACGCGTTCATTTTTGGCGAATTGCTGTGGTCGGTGAAGAGACCGACAAGAAAGGCCGGCCTGCTTGCTGGCTCGAGCTCGACATGGGTCAACACCACGCGATGAAAGCGCCGCTGATGCAGCTGAAGATGCTGGTCGCCCGCGGCGTGGGCATGAACGCCGACGGCGTCACCCGGCTCTTCGTCGCGATGGGAACCGAGAAGCCCAACGAGCTCACCGAAGACGCCGTCGCCCACATGCTCGCCGCCGACGCCCCGAAGAAGGTTCAGAACGCGCCGTCGGGAAAGCTTCCCGTCGAGCTCACCACCACCGCTGGCCGCCCGAGCCAGCTGATGACGCTGGCCGGCACCTTGTCTGCGACGCCCGTCGAAGTCCGCCTTCGCAGCACCGTCGTCAAGCGCGTCTGGGTCAGCCAGCAGGTGCCGCTGCTTCACCTCGCAAAGATGGAAATCCCCGCCATCGGGCACAGCATCGAAGTGCGCGACTACGGCATCAACGCCCAATCGCAGATGGTGCTCCCCTCGCCGGGAGCTGCCAAAATCAAGCTCGAGCAGTACGATGACCTCGCCATCCCTTAGGAACCCCCAATGAAAACTCTCAAAAAGCGTCTGTCGCGCGGCCAGGCAATGGTCGAGTACTCGATGCTCAACTGGGTGCTGATCGTCGGCCTGGTGCTCGCGTGCGAAGTGCGAATGATCCCCGGCCCCAAGGGCGTGATGGGCGACGGCTCGCAGCAGAAGAACCTGATCGAGCTGTTCCTCGAGGCGTACCAGACCTACTACGACTCGTATTACTTCGTGCTGAACCTGCCGTTCCCGTGAGGTCGGCCGAAGCCGCATCACCCGTTCTTCGCGCCTTTCACCTGCTCATCTTCCTCGGCTTCGCGGCCGGGGCAGTGGCCGGCATGATTCCCGAGCTTCAGCAGCTCTTCACCGCGCTGAGCCACAAGTACCACTGCGGTACGGTTCCTTCCCCGCTGGGCACTGCCGCCGCGGTCGTCTCGGTCGTCGCGGCGGTCACGCTGGTCGCCTGTCTCGCGCGCGGAAAATCAGCGCCGCTCGCGGTGTCGATCGCGATCCTCGTTTCATTCGGGGTCACCCTCTGGCAGCAGTCGTACACGTTCTCGCGCCGCAGCTCGCCGGGCGCGAACCTCGCGATGCTCGAGGTCGCCAAGCAGTTGCACGAGGTGAAGCGTCAACAGCTGCAAGAGACGGGAGCCGTCGATACCGACGAAGCGTCGTGGGCCGCCGCCTTGAAGAAAATCGAAGCCGACAATCCCGGCCTTTCTTCGCCCTTTCGCAAGCGGCCTTTCGACCTTCTTCCGTGGCGATTGCAGATGCTGCCGTCGGAAGATCTCTTCATCGCCGATGCAACGCCCGGAACTTTCACGGTCTTCGTCCCGAAAGACGCGAGCCGCTTCACGCTCACGATGATTGGGCTCGATCCTGAGCACCAAACGGTGCGTTTGCGCGACGATCAGGGCGAGGCCTTTTCTCTCAAAGGTGCGTACACGCCCGACACACGAAACTAAGAAGAGACGTCGACGCAGAACTCCTTTTGACACGTTCGTTCAGTGACCAGTACCATTCGCCCGCTTCTTCACCCTCACAACCCCACAGTTCCGTTCGGAGAATCCCCCAATGCTCAAGGGCAAGACTCCTCTCATCGTGGCGCTGGTGCTCGGTTTGTTCGCCGGCATCGTCGCGTACTCCGCGATCAAGAAGAAAGAATCTGACGTGCGCCGCGGCTGGAACCTCGTGCCCGTCGTCGTGGCTGCGGTCGACATCTCCGAAGGTACCGTCGTCACCTTCGACATGATCTCGCAGCGCAGCGTGCCCGAACAGTTCGTCACCTCGTCGGTCGTGAAGCCCGACTCGGCCAGCTACGTCGTCAACCAGAAGGTCCTCGTGCCCGTGCAGGCCGGTGACCCGCTGCTGTGGAGCCAGTTCGAGACCACGAAGGCCGCCGAACGCCTCTCGACCAAGGTCCAGAAGAAGGCGCGCGCGATCACCATCGACGCCGGCAAGGCCGTTTCCGTCGGCGGCTGGATTCGCCCCAACGACCACGTCGACATCATCGGTACGTTCAAGGATCCGCAGACGAACGAGAACGTCGCCGTCACGCTCTTGCAGAACGTCATCGTCCTCGCCACGGGCAAGATCACGGGCACCACGAACGTGAACCTGATTCCCGAGAACCAGCGCGACTACAACAACGTCTCGCTGCTCGTGATCCCGGAAGAGGCGGAAATTCTCGTCCTCGCCCAGGACCTCGGCTCGCTCACCATGTCGCTTCGCAACGAAGACGACGTCGACGTGATCGAAGAGCGCGGCCGCGCGACCATCAACACGTTGCTCTCTGGCGAACGCACCCGCGTCCTTCAGCAGAAGCGCTTCAACACGATTCAGGTCATCCGCGGCGCCAACGGCAGCGACGCGAAGGGCGCCGCCGCTCCGACGCCGTAACGGCCACACCCCCAAGAGCCCAAGGAGCGAACGCGCATGCTTCCAGCCATCGTCCTGCTCCTGGTCACCGGCTCGGTCTTCTTCTTCAGCCTCGTTATTTTCGGGGTGATGTCGAAGGCGTACGAGCAGTACCAGGAGCGCTACGTCGTCAAGTCGATGAACGACTTGAGCGACATGTTCCTCTTCATCGACCC
>JAYUXE010000043.1:0-6263 GCA_043753165.1 Archangiaceae bacterium
TCGATGCGCGGGTGGCGGCCGCGAACGTGGTCTACGGCCGGGTCTTCGGCGAAGGCATCACGGACGCTGCGGATGCGGGCGTGGGCCTCGTCGGTGAAGTCGGGTTCGGCCCGGCGACGGCGCTTCCGACCGAGGCGTCGTGGACGTGGTCGGCGGGCAGCTACAACGTCGAAGCGAACGACAACACGGAAGAATGGAAGGCGGGCCTCACGTTTCCGGCGGCGGGCACGTTCGCGTACGCGTTTCGGTTCAAGTACCTGATGGGCGCGTACAGCTATTGCGACCTGGACGGCAGCGAGAACGGGACGCAGCTCGCGCAGCTGGGCGTGGCGACGGTGAAAGAGGTCGATGTGGATGACTGCCAGTTGGACGCTCCGGTGACGTTGCTCGCGCAGCCCTCGGCACAGACGGCAGTGACGAACTCACACGTGCGCGTGTCGACGGTGACCGAGCTCGCGGGGCAGGGCGCGGGCGTGACGGCGGAAGTGGGGTACGGGCCGGTGGGCTCGCAGCCGTCGACGTGGACGGCGTGGCAGGCGGCGACGTTCTCGTCGGATGCGATCGTGTTCGATCGGTATGTGAAGGCGATCACCGCTCCGGCGGCGGTGGGCACGTATGACGTGGCGTACCGGTACCGGTACCTGACGAAGCCGTACGTGTACTGCGACGTGGATGGCTCGGCGAATGGTTACCAGGTGGCGCAGGCGGGGAAGCTGACGGTGGCGACCGCGGCGATCAGCGCGTGCAACCTGCAGTTCGTGGACAAGACGACGGTGGCCAGCGGCGACGGGGTGACGGCGTACGCGCGCGTGACGGTGCCGGGGCTGTCGGCCGATGCGGGCGTGACGCCGGGGCTTCGCGCGCAGGTGGGCGTGGGTCGCGCGGGCGACAACGCGTCGACGAGCGCGGAGTGGGGGTGGAAGGAAGCGGCGTTCAACGTCGACACCGCAGGGGCGGATGAGTTCGTGGCTGCGTTTCAGCCGGCGTACAACGGCAACCGGGCGGTGTCGGCGCGCGCGTCGCTGGACGACGGCAACTCGTGGACGTACTGCGATTTGAACGGCAGCAACGTGAATGGCTACGAGGTGGCGCAGCAGCACGCGCTGACGGTGATCAGCCACCAGGACCTGGACTTCTGCAATCTGCAGTTCCCGGCGGCGGCGACGCGGCCGTTCGACGGGGGCGGGGTGGACGTCTACGGGCAGCTGTACCAGGCGGGGGTGACGCCGAACCCGGCGTTCGCGGTGACGGCGCAGCTGGGCTCGGGGAAGAAGGTGGAAGACCCGGGGCTTTCGTGGACGTGGGCGAGCGCGTCGTTCAACGCGGCCTCGGGCGGGAACAACGAGTACACCGCCAAGCTGTTCAAGACGCCGGGCACGTACCACTACGCGTTTCGGTTTTCGCGAGACGGGGGCAGCTGGTGTTACGGCGACCTGAACGGCAACGGGAACAACGGGGGCAACAACCCGTGGGCAGGGTTCTATGGGGACACGTCAGACGGCGGCTTGAACGTGGGTCTGCTCACGGTGCAATGAGGTCCGTCGCGAGTCGTTGACATTGGGTTTCGCACCCTTTAGAAGCGCCGGCGCTTCACGGGGGTTCATAGGAGGGCGGATAGCTCAGTTGGTAGAGCGTCGCCCTTACACGGCGAATGTCACAGGTTCGAGCCCTGTTCCGCCTACAGTCGCTTCACCACATATGGCGAGTTAGTTCAGTTGGTTAGAACGTCGGCCTGTCACGCCGAAGGTCAGGGGTTCAAGTCCCCTACTCGTCGCCAAAAGAAGCCCCCGGAAGCCGAAAGGTTTTCGGGGGTTTCGTTTTTTGGAGGGGGCGCGTGTCGCAAGCGGTGTAACAAAATCCGTAGCAACCGGTGGGGCAGGGTCCTCGCCGAACTTGAGCTTGAGGACTTCTCGGCACAGCACTTCCCACTCGTAGCTGGTCTAGCCGTCGAGGACTTCGCGCGACGGCGAATGCGTGATGCGGGTGAGGATGTCCTTCGTGGCGCCGTCCGAGCGCAGCAGCGAGATGAACGTGTGCCGCAGGTCGTGGAAGCAGTGCTCTTCGATGCCCAGCGCTTGAAGGTCCCTGTGCAGCTGCCAGAGCGAGGCCTGCGGGCGCCGCATGCGTCCCGCCACGCTTTGGCCGCTGGCGGGCAGAGGCACGAGCAGGTCCTCTGACTTCGGTTCGCGGCCCATCATCCCGGGCCAGCCCTCACGCTTCCACGCTTCGAGGATGACGGCGAGGGTGGGGTGCACCGGCACCAGGCGCGGAACGCCCGTCTTTGTGCGACCAAGTGCGAACGGCGCAGCGGCCGGCGCTTCAGGGCTTGCGCCAGTCATCAGCTTCTCGCGCACGCGCGCGGCAGCATCCATCTGACGGTTTCGTTCGGCAGTGCTCGTGCCCTCAGGAACCACGATTCCCGAGCTGACGCCGCACCATTTGCCGTCGCCGTTCTTCACGCGAAGCCACAGCGTCGAGCCGCGCAGGTAGATGCCGTCGTGTTGCTTCTTGCTCATGGCGTCTCCTCGTCGTCGCCCAACCGCAACTTCCGGCTCAGCTCGAGCACCTTTGCGCTTTCGTCGACGGTCGTGCCGCGTTGCAGCTGGCGACGGTAGGCATCGAGGTCCGAGCGGCTGACGCGGTACTGGCGGGTCCCCGGGAGCACGGTGCCTTTGAGGCGGCCGTCCTTCAGCATGGTTCGCACGGTGGTGACCTGAAGGCCGAGCTCGTCAGCGACCTCATGCGTCGTCAGCTCGGTGCGGCTGTACCTCGACGCGGTGCTCGAGACAATCGACAGCATCGGCGACTCGAACTCGGCGACGACCGAGGGAGCCGTCTCCCGGGCGGCAGCTGCGGCGATTTGCGCGACGGCGCTGTCCAGCTGGCTCTGCGGAGCGACGACGATTTTCCGCAGTTTGGAGATTTCTCGTTTAGCCAGGGCCAGCTCAACCCGGAGCGCCGTCGAAGGCGTCTCGACGAGGGCGAAATCGGGCGGGCGAAGCGCCAGCTCCTGGGAGTTGTGTCCGCTCATTGAGCCCTCCGCACCTTCTTGACCTCTGCCGCGTCGAGCTGCCGCGTGGGTACCGCAAGGTTCTCGGGGCCGTCGGGCAGCTTCTCGGCCTTTTGAACCAGGACGCCCTTCAGGTACTCGGCGAGCGAGATGCCGCTGCGCTTCGCCGCGGTTTCCAGGCGAATGTAGTGCGCGTGCGGGATGCCGAAGAGGAACAGACGCTCGTCGACCAACTCGCGGACCACATCGGACGACGGGACCTCGCGTTCTTTCGCGTAGCGGAGAACCCAGGCGGAGGTCCGAACTGACAACTTCACCTGAAACTTCACCCCGTCCGTACGACTCGAGCTCTTACTCATGAAGCTATGTTCTCGCGGCGCGCGAGCGAGCGTCAAGTGGGAGTCTTTAAGGATTCTACTGCGGTTCCTGTGACGGCGAGCCAACAGCAGGAAACCTTTCCTGCAGACACTCCGGCGCCAACGCGCCCGTGGCGACGGCGAACTTGAGCGCGACATCGTCGTCGTCCTCTCCGTCGAATCTCAGGAACCTCAGTTGGGCTGAACCCGCTGGCCCGACAAAGGAGCCGCTCACCGTCGGCGCCCGTCGGGCTTCGCTGGCCGCTCGGAGTGGTGCCGGGCAGGGAAGGTTTGAAGATTGAGCCTTCCTGAACAGCGTCGGGTCGCCTGCGCCTGAACGTACGGCGAGGGGTTCAGAACTTCAGAAGCAGGTCGGCAGGTAGTCCAACGTGATGTGCGAAGGCCCGGGGCCAGGCAGCAACGCGAACGCGGGGTCGAAGACGACTGCGTTGAGGTTCGGATCGTAGGCCCACTGATTGGCGCCCGTGGCCGACGTGCCTGGCAGCAGCGCTCCATTGAACGTGACCGTGAGCGTCTGCAGCTTCGGAGTAGACGTCAGATAGAACGTGGTTCGCGGCGGCGGCGGCATCACCGCGAAACCGAAGAGGTCGCTCCACGTCGGGTGGCAGAGGTCACCCTGGCCGCCGCCCGACATGACGCCCGCGGAAGCGTCGAGCAGCCGCGGCGCGCCAAGCCCAATGCCGACGACGTTGCAGCCGGGCACCGCGCCAAGGCGAGCGATCACCGTCAACGCATGGCCCTGCAGACCTGTGATGTAGGACGCGACGGGCAGGGGCGAGTGATCGTCTGTGTTCGTGATGACGAAAATGGAATGGAAAGAACCCGGCCGCATCAGCCCCGCATTGTCGCCCATGAGCTGCGCCGGCGAGACCGCTGCGGTCGTTACCTCGAGCGCGGGCGGATTCTCCGTCGTCACCGGCAGCTGGGCGAACTTCTGCAGGAACTTCGCCTTCGCGTTGGGCGTGCTCGAAGCAATGACCTTCGGGTTGGTTGCGTCCCCGATGATCTTGCCGGCGTTCGCCAGGTCCATCGTCGTGATCGCGAAGTGGCTGTCGATGGTTCCCAGCACATCGAAGGCGCGGCCGAGATTCGCCGCGGTGTTCGCCTGGTAAGCCGCCATCGAGGGGCTGTTGTCGATCACGAACAGTGTGTCGACCTTCGGCGGTAGCTCCTCGGTGAACTTGTTCTGAATCGGCCCGTAGCCTTCTCCCGACCCGCGCAGGGTGACGTAGTTGTCGACCGTTCCGCCGTACTGCGTCGACTTCAAGATCAGAGCACCTGCGATGGTCCCGTACTTCGTAGGCTCGAAGTACAGATGCACGACGCGCGGTGCAGAGCCTGAGGGGCCGATGACGGCTCCGGCGCTCAGGGGTGTTCCGGTCGAGATCAAAAAGTCCGCGTTCAGCGTGACAGCCTCGATCGTTACTGATTGGGCGCAGCGGTTGGAGAGCGTGACTGAGACCGCAGCACTGGGACAGGTGCGCTGCACCGTGCCGAAGTCGAAGTCGTCGGGCGTTAGCGTTAGGCAGTCGCCGTTGACCACGTTGGCATTCAGCGAAACGGAGAGTTGCGCCTGGCCTTCGACCAAGACGAGCACCGAACCCATCACAGCGCCTGAGATCATTGGGGCTTTGACCCGCACCGGCACGGTGACGGTCTCGCCCACGGTGAGCATGCGCGTGCCGATGATTCCTTCGGGCAGCGTGAACGCCGCGTTGGTGTTGGCGGTGAGTCCTGCTCCGATCAACGGGCAGACGCCTTTCGTTGCGCGGAGAGTGAGCGACAGCTCTTTGGTCGCGCTGACAGCGATCTCTTCAAACGCGAGGCTGGATGGAGCAACTTCGAACTCGCAGGGTTCGGGCGCGGTGGTCTCCCCTGACAGCTCGACCGTCACATCCTCATCGTTGCTCGAGATGGTCAGAGTCGCTTGTCGCGAGCCATAGCCCTCGGAAATGAACTTCACGTCTATCTCAGCGAACGATCCGGCGCCGATTCTGATGTCGCCCCGAAGCGTTGCCTCGAACTGCAGCGGGCTCGACATCTTGAGCAGACCTAGCGTCAACGGTCCGTCACCCACGTTCTCGACCCTCAGCGTCTTCGTCGCGAAGGCCGTTGTGACGAGCCCGAAGTCGAGCTTCAACGGCGAGACGGAAATCTTCGGGTGCGCGCGAGGCAATCCGCTGTCGGGGCCGGCCGTCCCGGTGCTTCCGCCACAGCCCGCGAGCGCCAGGCACACCGCGATCGAAAGCGCTCTCACGCCAACCTGCTCAGCACGGCTGCACCACAAGCCGCAATCGCGTGCCCGCAGCGCGTCGCGCCCAGGAGATCAAGCATGCAAGGGCAGGGCGATTCACTCGTCGTACTTGGTGGCCAGAAGACGAGGAATCCGTGGTCAGCGGGGAACTTGTCGTCGCGGCGCTACCTGACCTGAAAAAGCTTCAGAGCCATGGCCGTCAACGCCTCGGCTTCGCGCGTCTTTCCCGCAAGCGTCGCACGCAGCGCTTCCACCAGAGCGCTTGCTACATTGCGACAAATCGCCTGAGCCACACTGATGCCGGCCGACCTCGCCGTTTCCGATTCTGGGGAACTTTGCTCGATGCCACGCGGAGTTATGTCGCCCGACCGAGCCGAACCGCGATCAACCGATTCGGCCTCGGACAGGTTCAAGTCCCCTACTCGTCGCCAAAAGAAGCCCCCGGAAGCCGAAAGGTTTTCGGGGGTTTCGTTTTTGGAGGGGTGGTGTGTCGCAGCCAGCCAGGTGCGTCACGGCGCCAGCGACCGAGGAATGATTCGAACGTCGGTGTCGGTGACTCCGGCGGTGGTCCGGGGAGACGGGAAGACGTGGTGCGACCCACTTTGTTTGGATGCACCCAACC
>JAYUXE010000044.1:0-2634 GCA_043753165.1 Archangiaceae bacterium
GCCCGCATCGGTGCGCAGGCCGCGCAGCGTGCATTCGATCAACACGTTGCCGCCGTCGAGCCGCACGCCGGAGTCGATCGAAGTGTCGTCGCCCGAGCGCGATGAGCCGCTGAGCGTCACCAGCGCACCCGGAAAGGCGAGCGAGATGTCGCACAGCGAACGCTGGTTCGCCGCATCCGACAGCGCCTGCGCGATCACCACCGAGCCGGCCTGGCTGGTCGAAGTCACCCGGAACCGGAATCGCAGCTGCGCCTGCGAGAGCATCATGGGGGCCGAAATCGTCGCGTAGACGCTGGTGCTGTCGCCCCGACCCAGGGTGTTGTCTTGATCGTCGATTCGCAGCCCTCTCATTCCCCGAGTGGCCGCTGCCTGAGTCAGCGACTGAATCGACCCGGGCCAGACGGCGAGAAAATCCCAGACTCCGACGGGCGTGTCGGTCTTTAGCAGCGTGCCCTCGAAGTCCGAGGCGAATCGCTCGCCTGCGGCTTGCACTGGAAACCACACCAACAGCGCCAGTAAGCCAATTCGCCCTTTCACTGGACGTCAATCTACCCTGTGCACGCCGCGGGGATAGGCTGGTGACGGCAGTGACCCCCGAGATCAAACAGGCACCTTCACGATTCGCCCACCTCGCAGCCTGCGCGGCCGCTGTCGGACTCGCCGGTTGCGGCCCTGCGGATCTCGAGGTCCTCATTCGCAGTGACGTCGGGCAGGTCGACTTCGTCATCGCCGCGGTCTTCGGGCCTTCGGGTGTGCTCAGCCGCATCGATCGCCTGCCGGCGGCGGGTGCCCCCACGTTCCCGAGCCGTCTGCGTGTCGAACGGCCTGGCCGCGACGCAGAAACGCTGACGTTGATGCTCTGGGCAAAACGCGGTCAGGCGACCGTCGGCTTCGCGGATTTCGTTCTGCCCACCCAGCCGACAGTCGGGCTGCAGGCGACGCTGGTCGCTCCGACGGCCGATTCCGATTCAGATGGAGTGCCCGACCGGCTCGACCGATGCCGATTCCTCGCAGATCCGGATCAGCTCGATGCGGATCGCGATGGCAACGGTGACGTTTGCGGGTGCAGAGAAAATCAGTTTTCGGTGCCAACCTTCGCAACCACCGCCGACCTCAGTCTCTGGGGCAACCGCGAGAACTCGACGCTCTCGTTGGTCGATGGGCCCGCGGGCGTCAAGCGGATGCGCGTGTGTCGCACGACCGCAGGCGCCCAGTTCGGCACCACGGCGACCGTTCCGATCCCCGTGGGCGCGCAAGAGCTCGAGCTCAGCGCAGTGATCAGCGGAAGCGGAGCCGCAGCGCCGCTCTTGCGCCAGGGCACCAGCTGCAATTCGTGGGACGGCAGCTGCCACGCGGGCACCGTCGTCGGACCCGTGCCCATCACGGCCACCGCCTCAAACCTGGCCACGCGGTTGAAACCCGGCGGCACTGCCTCGCTCGAGCTGGAGCTGACCTCTTTCGACATGCCGCCATCGAGCTGCTTCGACGTTGAGCAGGTCTGCCTCGTGGTGACGAAGCCATGATTCAGCTGCTGCTGGTCGCGACGCTGCTCGCCGCGCCACCTTCCGACGAGCTCTTCAAGAAGGGCAAGGCCGCGTTCGGGGCCGGAAAGCTGATTGAAGCGCTCGACGCGTTCACCGCGGCGCGGAAGCTCGACAAGGCACCCGAGCTGCTGCTGAACATCGCGCAGTGCAACCGGGGCCTGGGCCGGCGCGCCGAAGCGATCGCGGCGTTGGAGTCGTTTCTGCAGGAGGCCCCGAAGCATCCCCTGCGCAAGGCGGCCGAGGGAACGCTTTCAGATCTGCGCGCCGAGCAGTCGGCCTCGGACGCACCGACCCGGGTCGAGCTGGTGCCTGCGCCCGGCCCTCCTGCGCCGCTGGTTCAGCCGGCGCCAGAGACTCCGGCGCGCGTGTGGCCGTGGGTCGTCGGTGGAGTCGCCGTCGCCGCAGTGGCTGCTGCGGTCGCAGTGGGAGTCGTCGTTTCAAGCAAGTCCGGTTATCCCGTTCTGGGCACCGTCCGCGTCCCGCCGCCTTGAGCTTGGTGGGCTACAGCAGCCCTCGCTTCTTCAGCAACCGTTTGAGCTGCATCCGTTCGATTCCCGAGAGGCGGGACGCGAGCTTGACGTTGCCTTCCGACTTCTTGAGCAGCTCGGCCAGAAACTCGCGCTCGAACTGGTCCACCACCTGCTCTTTTTGTTCCTGGAAGCTCGCAGCCGGATCGCGCTTCGCCGCCGTCGTCGGAAGATCGACCGACAGCTCGAGCTTCGCGAACGGCCGCGGCCCGCCGGCCAGCGTCAGCGCGCGTCGAAGCACATTCTCGAGCTCGCGAACATTGCCCGGCCACGGATGCGTCTGAAGCCGCGCAAGGCCGTCGCCCTCGATCGGGCCCGGCTCTTTCACGCCCAGCTTCACCAACAACGCCCTGATCAGCCCCTGCAGATCCTCACTGCGCGCACGCAGCGGCGGCAGGTCCACCGTCACCACATTCAGCCGGTAGAAGAGATCTTCTCGGAACGCGCCATTCGCGACGAGCCCTGCGAGCTCTTCTCGCGTCGCCGCGATCACCCGCACATCCACCTCGACCGGCGTCCCCGTGCCCAGTGGGGTGATCTCTTTGCGATCGAGAAACCGCAGC
>JAYUXE010000045.1:0-6255 GCA_043753165.1 Archangiaceae bacterium
GCCGGCCCCGCGCTGGCAAAGACGGACGTGAAGCCGCGCCCCCAGCTGGATCTTCGCAGCGTCTCGGGAGGTCTGCTGGTGATGGATCGCGATGCCATCGAGCCCGCGGCCGAATGGAAGGTGGTGAGCAAGCGCCAGCCGACGGCCGATGAAATGAAGGCGCTGCAGTTCGCGTGGCGCGTCTGCAAGCACGTCAAGAGCAATGCGATCGTCTTTTCCACCGCAACAGAGCTGTTGGCGGCCGGCGGAGGGCAGACAAGCCGGGTCGATTCGGTGAAGATCGCCGCCACCCGCGGAGGCGAACGCTTGAAAGGCAGCGCAGTCGCATCGGACGCATTCTTTCCCTTCCGCGACGGCCTCGACGCCGCAGCGGCAGCGGGCGCCCGGGCGGTGGTTCAGCCCGGTGGCTCGGTGCGCGATCCCGAGCTCATCGCCGCGGCCGACGAGCACGGGCTGGCGATGGTGTTCACCGGGGTGAGGCACTTCCGCCACTGACATGCGCATCGTCTGCCAGAAGTGTTCGGCCGCGTACGCGATCGACGACAAGTTCATCACCGCCAAGGGCGTTCGGGCGCAGTGCCCGCGCTGCCGGCATCTGCAGTTGGTGAAGAAAGACGACCTTCAGCCCAACGAGATCGCCGAGATTTCTTCGCCCGACGCGAGGGCTGCGGCGGCCGCTGCTTCGTCGTCGGTGCCAAAGCCCGCGCCTTCCGCGTTTCTGTTCGATCTCGAGGGGCCGCCTGGTCCTGCGAAGGCCGCACCGCCGGCTGCGCTTCCGCCCCCGCCGCCGGCCGGTTCCTCGAACGTCGGCACCGAGCTCGACTTCGGAGAATTCGACCTCGGCGAGCCGCCGCCTGCCACCGGTGACGCGCCCGAGGCGCCGATGCAGATGGACTTCAGCGCGCCCGAGCCGATGGCGCCGCCGCCTCCTCCCCCTGCGCCCGAAGTGACGGGCGTGAAGTGCCGCACCTGCGGCAAAGAGCTCACCGACCCCTTCGATCAAGCGATTGGCGTCTGCGACGACTGCCGCAGCAAGGTCGATTCCGAAACGAACCCGTCTGCCGTGCCCGCGCAGGCTGTCGAGCCGGCGCCGAAGCCTTTGCCGCCTGCGGCCCCGCCCGTGGCTGCCGCCGTACCCGCGCCCGTCAAGAAGCGCAGCTCGGCCGCGATCGAAGACGACGAAGACGAGGCGGGTCAGAAGAAGAAGCTGGCGATGGCGCTGGTCGCTGTGCTGGTCGTGGCTGGCATCGGCACCGTGCTGGTGATCAAGAGGCCGTGGGCGCGCAAGCCACCTCCGCTGGCCGCGCGACTCACGCCCGGGGCCGAGAAGCCCATCGAACGCGCGGTCGAGTCCTGGAAGCTGCGCTTCGTCGACGATCTTTCCGGTTCTTCGGCCGACCACCTCGCCGCCGGCGAAGAGCAACTGCAGAAGGACACCGGCAGCGGTTACCTCGAGGCCGAAGAGGAATTTCAGAAAGCGCTGGTGCTCGACAAGGGCAACGACCGCGCGATCGCCGGGTACGTGCTCGCGATGGCCTTCGGTCGCGGCCGCGGCATCGAAGACGACATGGCGAAGGTCGCCGAGGATCTGCTGGTCGCCGCCGAACAGCGCGGCGGGGCAGGCCGCGTCTACACCGCGCACGCGCACCTGCTGCTCGCGCGCGGCGGCAACATGAACGACATCAAGGTCATGGCCGAACGCGGGCAGAGCAGCCCCAGTGACGGCGATCGCGCCCTCGCGTTTCTCGCCGAAGGGCAGTCGATGCTGGCGAAGAATCCGAACGTCGCGGCCGAGAGCTTCGCGAAGGCGCTGAAGCTCGACCCGAAGTTGAAGCGCGCGTACCTCGCGCAGTCGCAGCTGTTGCTGTCATTGGGCCGGTACCGCGAGGCGGTGGCGAACATCGAGAAGCGTCTCGAGCTCGACCCCGACCAGTGGGAATCGGCCGACGCACTGGCGCGCACGTGGCTCGAGGTCGGCGAGACGGCGAAGGCGCGCAAGGTCTACGAGACGGCCTTCGCGGCAGACCCTCGAAACTTCCGCGCGCGGCTGGCGCTGGTGGTGCTCGCGTACCAGCACGAGAACAACGTCGACGGCGCGCTCGAGCTGTTCGACGGCATCGTGGCCGACGAAGAAAAGATCGAAGTGAAGGATCTGGTCGAAGCGCTTGGCCACCGCGCCGCGGCGCAGCGCCTGGCGGGTGACACCGAAGGCGCAATCGCCTCGGCCGAAAAAGCGATTAGGCTCAAGACGCAGGATCCGCACGTCAACCTGCAGCGCTTTTTGATCGCCATCGACCAGGCAAACGCTGGCGAGGCGCGGGCGCAGTGGCCCTTCATCTCGAAGAAGCTGGGCGATGCGGCGCTCGAAGCGACGCTGGAAGGTTGTCTGCTGCTGGTCGAGGGCAAGCCGGCCGAAGCGATGCGCACCTTCGCGGCAGCGAACGAGAAGGATCCCCGGCGCATCGATGCACTGCTGCTGGCGGGGGCTTCGGCCGCGCGGGCAAAGAATGAAAGCAAAGCCTACGAGTACGTTCTGAAGAACGCGCTGAAGGGCGACCCGCGGTACGGCGGCCCGCTGCCGGTGATGGCGCGCTTCTTCGTGCGGTCTCAAGATCTGCTGCGCCCGGCGAAGGGTACCTTCGAACCGCTGCGCAGCGCCGCGGATGATCCGAATGTGCCGATGGCCGAAGGGTTGATCGCCTGGTACGCGAATGACTTCGCCGGAGCCGAGAAGCACTTCACCCGCGTGCTGGCGGCCGACCCGGCCAGCGGCGAGGCCCTGTCATTCCGTTCGTTGCTCGCGCTGCGGCGCAAAGAAAACGGCAACGCGCTGAAGCTGGCGCAGAAGGCAGTGGCGATCGAGAAGCAGCTGGGCCTCGCGCACTACGCGCTGGGCATGGCGTTGATGGCGACGAACCAGTTCGAGACGGCGAAGGCGCCTTTCCGCACTGCGTTCGAGCTCGAGCCGAAGCTGGCCGCCCCCCAGGTCAAGCTCGCCGAGATCGAGATGAAGCAGAAGAAGCCGGAAGACGCGCGGCGAATCTTGAGTGGGGTCCTGCTGGTCGACCCGCTGTACTTCGACGCCAAGAAGGCGCTCTACGCCCTGCCGTGAAGGTACTTCTGCTCGGATCCGGCGCGCGCGAGCACGCCCTGGCGTGGAAGCTCTCGCAGAGCCGCGAGCTCTGGAAGCTGTGGTGTGCCCCCGGCAATGCGGGCATGGAACAGCGCTGGGCCTGCAAGGCGATTGACCCCAACGACCCCGCGCAGGTGTGCGAGCTGGCGTTGACGCTGGGGGTGGATCTCGTCGTCGTGGGCCCTGAAGCGCCGTTGATGGCGGGCGTCGCGGACGCGCTGCGAAAGGTGGGAGTCGCGGTGTTTGGCCCCGACGCGGCCGCGGCGCGCATCGAAGGCTCGAAGGCGTGGGCGAAGGAAGTGATGCAAGCGGCCAAGGTGCCGACGGCGCGGTGCGAGGTGTTCAACGATCTCGCAAAGGCCGAGGCGCGGGCGCTGGCTTGGGGCCCGGTGGTGGTGAAGGCCGACGGGCTCGCGGCGGGGAAGGGCGTGGTGGTCGCCGACTCTGGCGAAGAAGCGGCCGAGGCGGTGCGCGCGCTGGGCAAGTTGCCGGCGGGCGCGACGCTGCTGCTCGAAGAACGGATGACGGGCCCCGAGCTGTCGTTGATCGCGCTGTGTGATGGCGAACGGTACGTGCTGTTGCCGCCCGCGCAGGATCACAAGCGGCTTCGCGAGGGTGACGCGGGGCCGAACACGGGCGGCATGGGAGCCTACGCGCCTGCCCAGCTGCTGACCCCCGCGCTGCTCGACGAAGTGGGCCGCCAGGTGATCGGGGCCACGCTGCTCGAGCTGCAGCGCCGGGGCATTGCCTTCCGGGGCGCGCTGTTCGCGGGCCTGATGCTCACCCCCGACGGGCCGCGCGTGCTCGAGTTCAACTGCCGGCTGGGCGACCCCGAGACCCAGCCGCTGATGATGCAGCTCGACGAAGATCTGCTGCCGGTGCTGGCGGAGTGCGCGGCCGGGAAGCTCAACCACACGCGCCTCAAGACCCGACCGGGCGTCTCTGTCGGCGTCGTGCTCGCCGCGCACGGCTATCCAGAATCTCCGCGCGCGGGCGATGCGATTGACGGTCTTGGCGTCGCCGCTCCGGCTGGGGTCGAACGCTTCTTTGCCGGCGTGAAGAAAGACGGTGCGGCCCTGGTGACGGCCGGCGGCCGGGTGATGACCGTCTGCGCGCACGGCCCCGACTTCGCCACGGCGCGCGCGCTGGCTTACGCCGAGGCCGAACGGGTGAAGTTCGCCGGGGTGCAGTACCGGCGCGACATCGGCGCCACCGCCGGGCAGGGCCGGCCCCCCTGATTCGTACGCCTTTCAGAATTGAATTGTAGAAATCCCCCCTTCCGGCGCGACACCTCTGTGGAGTGACACTGCCGTCACCCGTCCACCCGGAAGACCCCATGCAATACGCCATCATCGTCTACGAAACCGACGCCGAGCTTGCAGCACGCCAGGACCCGAAGCGGGTCGAGGCCTAATGGTCCGCCTACCAGGCCTACTCCCGGGCGCTTGCCGAGGCCGGCATCGCCCGCGGCGGCGCCGGGCTCACGCCCCCGTCTGATGCGACCACCGTGCGTCTGCGCAACGGCAAGCGTCAGGTTCAAGACGGGCCCTTCGCCGACACCAAAGAAAGGCTCGGCGGCTTCTTCATCATCGAGGTCGAAAACCTCGACAAGGCGTTGGAGTCCCCACCCCACACTTCAGGCGTTGGCGGGCATCGAGGCCTCGCTGGTCGCGGGGGATCAGGCCTATTGGGTCGTTCGCTCCCTGAGGGCGGCGCGCGAGCGCGCGGTCGGGCTCACCCAGGACGAAGCGGTTCGCCGCTATTTGACGAAACAGGGCTAACGCGACAATGCGCGCCGGTAGACTTCGATCGTCTGCTGGGCGCAGTCGTCCCACGTGAAGCGGCTGCTGCGATCTTCGCCCCGGTCTTTCAGCTGGGCGCGCAGCAGGTCGTCGCGGAAGACGCGGCGGGCGGCCTCTTTCCATTCTTCGGGCGAGTCGGGGGAGATCAGCAGGCCGGCCTGGCCGAGGATCTCGCGGTGCGCTCCGGCGTCCGCGGCAATGACCGGAGCGCCGCACGCCATCGCCTCGAGCGCCGGCAGCCCGAAGCCTTCGTAGCGGGAAGGGACGAGGACGGCGATCGCGCCCGCGTAGAACGTGGCGAGCTCGGGGTCGGACAGCGGCGAGAGCTCGATCACGGACTCGGGGAAACCCAGCGCCCGCCGCGCGCCACGGCCGGCGAGCAGCACCAGCTTCGCCGGCAGCTGCTCGGCGATGGGGGTCAGCACCTTCAGGTTCTTGTGCGGCTTGAGGCTGCCGATCGCGGCGAAATACTGGGCCGGCAGGCCGCGGCGAGATTTGAAGTCGGCGAGCTCAGCAGCAGACGCGGGGTGGAACACGGCGTCGACCCCGTTGGGGATCACCTGCAGCCGGTAGGGCGAGATCTTCAGGTGGTGCGCGATCTGATCGCGTGAGAACCCAGAGACGGTGATCAGCGCCTCGGCCTTGCGCGCGCGCGGGGCGACGACGAAGCGGTAGTACGCCGTCCGCACGGCGCCTCCGCCTTCTTTGAGCTCGAGGTGGTTCGCGTCGTGAATCGTGGCGACCAGCTTCCCGGGCCAGAGCGCGGGCAGCGAGAACGAGGTCGCGTGGAACAGCGAGGGGCGAATGCGCAGCAGCGACGCGGCCAGCGACGGTTGCTCGAACGGCGACAGGAACTCGCTGGGGCACCGCTCGAGCAGGATGCGCGGCGTCAGGTCGCCCAGGTCGGCCGGCAGACCATCGGGCGCCGTGAGCCCGACGAAGTCCCATTGCGGCTCGAGCTTCGGCAGCCGCCGCGCAAGCTCGAGCGCGTATCGGGCAATGCCGTGCAGCGCGCCCCGCACCATTCGCAGATCGATCAGAACCTTCGGCAACGTGGGCCGACAGTTATCACTTAAAAGCCCCGGGCGATGCGTGTCGCGCTGGTGCACGACTGGCTGATCACCTGGCGCGGCGGCGAGAAGGTGCTCGACGCGATCGCGGGGCTCTTTCCTGCCGCGGAAATCTTCACGCTGTTCCACGAGCCCGGCGCGATGAGCCCGCGGATCGAAGGGCGCACCATTCACACCTCGCTGCTGAACCGCGTGCCATCCGCGCGCGCCCGGCACCGCAGCTTTTTTCCGTTGATGCCGCTGGCGATCG
>JAYUXE010000046.1:0-6253 GCA_043753165.1 Archangiaceae bacterium
CGCGTGGTGGCCGATCGCGATCGCCTGCGCCAGGTGGTGGTGAACCTGCTCGCGAACGCGGTGAAGTTCACCCCGAAGGGCGGCAAGGTGTCGGCGACGCTGTCGTCCGTCGAGCCGCAGGCCGAGCTGAGCAACGCCGATGGCTACCGGATTACCGTCGAAGACACGGGCGTCGGAATTCCCAAAGACCAGTTCGACCGGATTTTTCAAAGCTTCTACCAGGTCGATTCCAGCAGCACCCGAGAGTACGGCGGCGCCGGGCTCGGGCTCGCCATCGTGAAGAGCTTCGTCGAAGGGCACGGCGGCGTGGTGCGCGTCACCAGCGAGCTCAACAAGGGCAGCCGGTTCATCGCGATTCTTCCGCTGATGCCGCCCACGCTGATGGCGAACGTGTCTCCGCCGCAGCTGCCGGTGGTCGAAGAAGCCGACCGGTTCTGACTCGCCTTTTTACGGCTTCAGCTCGACCACGTACGCGTTCCAGCGGCTCGCTCCCAGCGACGAGCCGCGGCGCGACGTGAGCTGCGTCGGGGACGTGAACGTGAACGAAGCCGACACATCACCGAGGTAGTCGGTGGCGTTGGTCGTGCCCGGGTGGGTGCCTTCGCCCAGCGCCTGGCCCGTCGACGCCTGGCCTCCGGCGAAGACGAGCGTGCGGGTGCGGTCGACGGCGGTGAGGGTCGAGGTCGACACCATCGTGCCCACGCCCATCGTCACGTTCACCTGCTGCACCGTCGCTGTGCCGCGGAAGTCGACCTTGTCGTAGCTCAAGGGCCCGAGCCCGGTCGCCGTGCAGACCGGGGTGGTGCTGCCGTTCGCGCGCGAGAAGTCGAGGTTGTTGCCCATCAGAGACGTGCGCACGGTGCGATCGCAGATGCCTGGGTCATTCGAGAAGTTCCGCCACTGCGCGAACAGCACGCCCGCCTGCGGGGCCGGCGACTCGGTGACGGTGAGCGTGCGGTCGTTGATGGGAATGCTGACGGTGCCGTGCGTGACGACGATGTTCGGCAGCGTCACCACCTGCGCGAGCAGCGACTGCGAGCCGGCGCACGTGCCGCCGAAGCTGAAGTCGACCGCGGTGCCGGCGTCGTTCAAGCGGCCGACGTCGAAGTCGCTGTCGTCGATGACCATGCCGTTGTTCTGATTCGCGCTGAGCACGAACGTCGACCCCACCGGAGCGGGCGGCACCAGCAGCAGCGACTGGCCCCCATCACACGTCGTCTCGAACTTTCGAACCGTCGCGCCCTTCACTTCGGCGACCTGGAAAGAGACGACCGCCTCGCCGTCAGTCTGCCCACGCCGGCACTGCAGCGTGCCCGTGCCCGTCAGCTCACACAGCACTGCGAGCGCGCCCGCGACGTTGCTGCCCGACAACACCTGGAAGACGACGAACGAATCCGACACCTGCAGCACCGGCGGGGTGAACGTGCACGTCGTGCTTCCCGAACCATCTGCCAGCGTGCACTGACCCGTGCGAACCATCGGCAATACCGTGTGCGGGCGAGACGCGCTGCCGAGGCCCGCCGCGTTGATGGCGTACGCGGCGCCCGTGTCGCTGCGCGCGTAGAACGTGGAACGCGAGGCCCCGACTGCAATCGTCGTCTGCGTGATGGGCGTGACGCACGTCGCGTCGGAGAAGAACGAAAGTCCCGCGGGCAGCGCGGCCAGCGTGATGGCGACGGCGCTGGTCGCGGCCGCGCCTGCATCGCGGCTGTCGCGCAGCTCGACTTCGATCGCCGCCGAGCAGTCGCCCGCCCGCACCGTCTGCGCCGCGCCAGGAAATGCGAGCATGGTCGGCACCGGCAACACCGCGGTCGCCGCCTGAGACGCATCGCCGAAGTCGACCGTCGAGAACGACAGCGTGAAGGTGCCGGCGTCGAACGCGCGGAAGGAAAAGCTGCCGGTCGACATCCCTGGCTGCACCGTCAACGTCCCCGTGTCGCTGCAGCCCGGCCCGCGGAAGAGCGCAAGGCCGGTGGGATTCGCAGTGAACGTGACCGACGCCGGCGAGGTGACCTGGGCGTTGCGAAGCTCGAAGGCAATCGGCATCGAGCAGCTGCCGACGGTCACCGTCTGCGCCGCGGTGGTGAGGACGAGGGTGCGAGGGCCTGCATCCTCTGCAGAGCCGCCGCCAGAGCCGCCGCCCGAGCCGCCTCCCGAGCCGCCGCCCTGCCCCGCGTCGCCGCGCTCTTTCACGCACTCGCCGAGGACGACGTCACAGACGAAGCCGCCCGCGCACTCGCCGCTGCTGGAACAGGCGAAGCGGTCTTCCAGGACCCCCGTGTCGGCGCAGGTACACCCCGCCGCCATTGCAGCAGTGAGGACGAGCAGGCTGAGGTTCTTGGAAAGAGGCAGTGGAAAAACCCGATCGGGAAGAGGAACAGAACCCCGGTGTGCGCGTTTCATGAAGTCTACCGGCCACACCTCTATATTGGTGAAACCCAAGGTGCTCGAACCGAACCCTACCTCTCCCTCAGGCCCGGCTCCTGTTTCTGCCCCGCCGCCTTCGTTCGAGGGCCGGGCGCAGCACCTGCTGACCCAGGTTCGTCAGCGTCAGCGGCGGCAGCTGTGGCTTCAGGGTGCGATCGCCGCGGCCGGGGTGCTCACGGTGTTTTGGGCGGTCGCGGTGCTCGTCGCCGCGGGGATGCCGAGGTTTGGGCGTGGGCTGCTGTGGGCGGCGGCGCTCATCGCCCCTGCGGTGGCAGCTGTGTTCGGCGTGCTCATCGCGCGTCGAAAGGTCGGCGATGACAGCCGCACGGCCCGGCTCGTCGCTGAACGGGCACCCGAGCTCTCGCTGGACGTGTTGGCCGCAGTCGAGCTGTCGCGCGCGCTGGGTGAACGCCACGACTTCTCGGCTTCGATGGCGAAGGCCTTTCTGCGCGAGGTCGATGCGCGGGCGTCGCGGGCAGACCTTCGACAGCTGGTCGATGCGAAGTGGGTGCGGCGGATGGCGTTCGGCCTCGCAGGCCTGCTGGTCGTCACCGGCGTCGTGCTCTTCGTCTTCAGCGACCGCGCGACCCGTGGCTTCGCGCAGCTGACGGCTTCGACGCAGACGGTGGTGGTGCAGCGCCGCGAGCCCATCACCGGCGACATCACGATTCAGTACCGGTACCCCGCGTACACCGGCCTGTTGGCGAAGACGGTCGAAGGCACCAGCGGTGAGCTGTCGGCCCCCGCGGGCACCGAGGTGAAGCTCGAGACGCGGGCGGATCGCGATGTCGACGCGGCGGCCGTCGAGGTGAATGGAACGCGCGTGCCGCTGAGGCGAAATGGCCGCGCGCTCGAAGGCAGCTTCGTGCTCGACAAGCCGGGCCAGTACCACTTCCTCTTCATGGACGGCGACAGCGTCGGGGCGCAGGGGCCCGACGTGCCAATTCAAATTCAGGTGGATGCGGCGCCCGAAGTTCGGCTGAACGCTCCGGCCGATGCGATCGAAGTCGACGGCGAAGAGCAGGCGGTGACGCTGAAGTACGACGCCAGTGACGACTACGGCGTGTCCGAGCTTTCGTTGGTGTTTCGCGCGCCCGGCAAAGAAGAGCAGCGGGTGAAGCTGGGCCACGACGACGGCCGCAGCACAAAGGGCCAGTACCGGTGGGATGCGGGCGGCTTGAAGCTCTCGCCGGGTCAGACGGTCAGCTACTACCTCGAGGCCACCGACAACGACGCGGTCGCTGGGCCGAAGAAGGGCGTGTCGAAGACGCAGACGCTGAAGCTGTACAGCGCGGCCGAGCACCGGCGCGACGCGGTGCACAAGGCGGAAGCGCTGTGGGAACGGATGGTGATGCACCTCGCCGACCGGATGGAAGGCCCCGACCGCAAGGCGACGAAGCAAGACGCCGACGAAATCAAGCTGGGCGCGATGACGGACGAGAAGGGCTCGCAGGTCGCGTCCGATGCGATTGAATTGTCGGTCGAGCTGGGCCGCGAGAAAGACGTGCCGCCCGAGCTCGTCGACGCGGTGGGCAATGCGGGCGCGCAGCTGCGGCAGGTCGTCGCGGCGACCAACGGAGCGCGCAGAATCTTCGTTCGGCTCAACGGCACCGGGCCTGATTTTTCGGCGCGCGTGGCCGCGGTCGCGACCGCCGAAGTGCAGAGCACCGAGAAGAGCGTGCTGTACCTCGAGTCCCTGCTCGACCGGCAGCGGCTCAAAGAGCTGAAGGAGCTCGCCGAGCTCTTGCGCGCCGACCGCCGCGAGATGGGCAAGCTGATGGAAGAGTTCCAGAAGAACAGCAAGGACGAGAAGACGCAGCAGAAGCTGCTCGAGCAGATGGATCAGCTCAAAGAAGACATTCAGAAGCTGATGGAACGCATGGCCGAGCTGTCGAAGGGCATTCGCGACGAGCACCTGAACCAGGAAGCGCTGCAAGAGATGATGGACAAGAAGGACCTGAACGGCGCGCTGGACGAGATGCAGAAGCTCATTCGCGAAGGCAAGGCCGACGAGGCGATGAAGAAGATGCAGGAGCTCTCGATGCAAATGGACGAGATGCTCGAAGACCTCGACCAGGCGTCCGACCAGGCCGACCAGGAAGCCGACCCCGAGCTGACGGCGAAGTTCCAGGAATTCAGCGAGCACCTCAACGAGACGATTTCGCAGCAGTCGAAGGTCGCCGAGCAGACGCGCGAGTTGCGCGACAAGTACCGCGACCAGATGAAGCAGCGCGTGGCGCAAAAGGGCGAGCAGCTGAAGGCCGAGCTCTTGAAGGCGACGCAGGAGATTCGCAAGTCGTACGAGAACCTCGACACCGAGCACTACGGCAGCCGCTTCGAGCGCCCGCGCACCGAGGCGATGCAGGAATTGCAGCACCTCGAGCAGGCCCTGAAGTCCGGGGACTTCAACCTCGCCACCGAAGCCGCCGAGTCGCTGACGCCGCGCGCGAATGACCTCGCCGCCATGGGCCACGACCAGCGCCGGCTCGACGAACGTTTCGCGAACCCGCCCGAGGTGACGAAGGAATCGCAGCAGCTGGCCGAACGCCTGCGCGAAGACTCGCGGAAGGCCGAGCAAATCGAAGAGAAGCTGAAGAGCCTGTTTCCGAACGCTCAAGCGATGATGACACCGGACGACAAGAAGCAGCTGCAGGAGCTCTCGCAAAAACAGAAGCAGCTCGAGAAGCAAGGCGACGAGCTCGAGCAGCAGATGGACGAGATTTCGCAGCGCGCGCCGGTGTTCAACGCCGAAGCCCAGCAGCAGATGGGGCAGGCTTCTCAAAAGATGGGCGATGCGCGGCAGTCGCTGGAAGGCAAAGACGCGCGCAAAGGATTGGGCGACCAGCAGGGAGCGCTCGAGTCGCTGCGCGGCCTGCAGCGGTCGATGGAACAGGCGCAGCAGGGCGGCAAAGGAAAGGGCGGCCTGCCGATGCCGATGGGCATGGGGCGGGCGCGCGGAATGAAGAAAGAGAAGGTCGAGATTCCGGATGAGGACCCGAACGCGGCCCCGCAGCAGCTGCGGAAAGACGTGATGGACGCGATGAAGCAGGGCGCTCCTGACCGGTACCGCGAGCAGAACAAGAAGTACTACGAGGAGCTGGTGAAGTGAGAGCCGCGCTCGCCCTGCTGGTGCTGTTGGCGTTGCCGGTGGCCGCGGCGACGGATCCATTTCCCGAGCTGCACGGCGAAGCACGCGCCCGCATCCAGAACCTCGAGCAGAGCCTGGCCGACTGGCAGCTGGCCGACGCGCGGGTCGAGTTGGTCGAGCTGAAGAAGCTGGTGAAGGAAGAGCACGAAGCGTTCCAGTACTTCACCGGCCGCATCGCGTTCGAAGAAGGCCGGTACGCCGACGCCATCAAGCACCTCACCGCCGCCGGGCTCGCCGACAAGCCGGGCAGCTACCTCGCGCTCGCGAAAGACACGTTGCGGGTGACGGAAGGCTACCTGTCGGCCGAGAGCGAGCACTTCATCGTCACGTACCCGAAGGGAAAGGACGAGGTGCTGGTGCCGTGGGCGCTGGAGGCGCTGGAGGCGCAGCGCACCGCGATGGAAAAAGACCTGGGCTGGGCGCCGCAGGAAAAGGTGCGGGTCGAGTTCGTCTCGAATGCGCGCGAGCTCGCGAAGGTGTCGACGCTGACGTTCGAGTCGATTCGCACGACCGGCACCATCGCCATCTGCAAGTTCAACAAGCTGATGGTGACGTCGCCGAAAGCGGTGGTGCGCGGCTACGACTGGCTCGACACGCTGGCCCACGAGTACGTGCACTTCGTCGTCGGCAACGCGAGCAAGAACACGGTGCCCATCTGGATGCACGAAGGCCTCGCGA
>JAYUXE010000047.1:0-2630 GCA_043753165.1 Archangiaceae bacterium
CCGCGAAATAGCCTCCCGATCGGCGACTTCGCCGTGACGCCCGTCGTCGTCCGGTTCCGTGGCTTCGGCTTTTCGCCGCCGGGCCTACGGGTACCGCCACGGCCCCCCCGTCGCCCGCGCGTGATGTCGGTTTTGACGGGGTGGGGCGTGCCGGCCGCCCTCCTGGGTAAGCCGGCGCGCCCGGCACATCGGCCGTCTCGCGCGACTTCCACGTGGCGGTACCCTCGAAGCCGCCGGCGAAAGACACTGCCACGACACCAACCGTCCAAGACGCACGTCTCAGTCGTGGGCTTTGAGCCCGTATTTCGTCACCAACCGATGCACGTAGTTGCGTGCGATGCCGGCCTCGCGCGCCATCTGCGAGATGTTGCCGTTGCACTTGTTGAGGAGCCCCATCAGGTATTCTTTGGTGAAGCTCTCGACGAGCCGTTCTTTCGCTTCCTTGAACGGCAGGTCGGTGATGCCTTCGTTCGACTGCAGGCTGCGCGACGCGTTCGTCTCGTTGGGAAGGGGATCGACGTCGGCGCCGGCCAGCGCGCGTTCGACCAGGTTGCGGAGCTCGCGAACGTTTCCGGGCCAGTGGTAGGCGGCGAACCGCGCCATCAGCCCGCGCGGCAGCTCGAAGCTTCCGCGGCCCATGTTCTTCACGAAGTGCTCGGTGAGCAGGGGGATGTCGTCGAGGCGATCACGCAGCGGCGGCACCTGCACGAGAACGACGGCCAGCCGGTAGTACAGGTCGCGGCGGAACCGGCCCGCTTCGATCTCTTCGTCGAGGTCCCGGTGCGTCGCCGCGATTATGCGCACGTCGATGCGACGGTGCTTGTCCTCGCCGACGCGCCGCACCTGCCCGCCTTCGAGCACGCGAAGAAGCTTCGGCTGCAGATCCACCGGAAGCTCGCCCAGCTCGTCGAGGAAGATCGTGCCGCCGTCGGCTTCGAGGAAGGCGCCGTTGCGATCGCTGATCGCTCCGGTGAACGCGCCCTTCACGTGGCCGAAGAGCTCGGACTCGATCAGCGAAGGGGCAACGGCTCCACAATCGACGACCACGAACGGGCGGCCGACCCGCTTGCTGCGCGCGTGAATCGAGTGGGCCAGCACTTCCTTGCCCGTGCCCGTCTCACCCAACAGCATCACCGTCGAATCCGTCGGAGCGACCTTTTCCAGGATCCCGAACAGCTGCCGCATCGCCGGCGCCGCGCCCTTCACCGTGCCGAAGCTGCTCAGCGCTTCCGGCAGACCCAGATCCTGCTCGACCATCGAGATCTTCATCGACGTCTTGCCGACCGTGACCACGCCCTGGTCTTCGATGATCACTTCGTTGATGCGCGCGCCCTGCATGTACGAGCCATTCGTGCTCTCGAGGTCGCGCACGCGCACGCCATCAGGCCGCGCGGTGAGCTCGACGTGGAAGCGCGAGACCGTCGTGTCCTTCAACGTCAGCTGCGCGTCGGCGTGGCTGCCGATCTTCATGCTCCCTTCGATGGGTCGCGTCAGACCTGCATCCGGGCCCGCGGTGATCGCGACCTGGTACTTCCTTTCCTTGAGGGTGCCGCTCGCCTGATCGAGGCGAAGCAGGGCGCCGGGGCGCTGAAGGGGTTCGGTGGCGAGGCTCATGACGGCGGCGACTATAACTTCTGCCTTCGAAGCGACAACGCGATTGCGAGGTCAGTGGCGCCTTGCGAGTATGCGCGCGCTCGAAACCTTTCAAACAAACGCAAGGAGTCAGTTTTACATGGCATCGAACGGCGAAAAGATCAGCCTCACCGGCGGCAAGCTCAGCGTCCCGGACCACCCGATCATTCCCTTCATCGAAGGCGATGGCACCGGCCGCGACATCTGGAAGGCGTCCGTCAGCGTCATCGATGCGGCTGTCGAGAAGGCCTACCGCGGCAAGAAGAAGATCGCGTGGCTCGAGGTGCTGGCCGGTGAAAAGGCGTTCAAGCAGACCAATAACTGGCTGCCCGACGAAACCGTCACCGCCTTTCGCGACTACCTCGTCGGCATCAAGGGCCCGCTGACCACCCCGATCGGCGGCGGCATTCGTTCGCTGAACGTCGCGCTGCGTCAGATGCTCGACCTCTACGTCTGCCTGCGTCCCGTGCGCTACTTCAAGGGCGTGCCGTCGCCGGTGAAGACGCCCGAGAAGGTCGACATGGTGATCTTCCGCGAGAACACCGAAGACATCTACGCGGGCATCGAGTTCGAAGCCGGCAGCGCGCAGGCGACGAAGGTCCTCGAGTTCATCAAGAAAGAGTTCCCGAAGGACTTCGACAAGATCCGCTTCAAGGAAAACGTCGGCATCGGCATCAAGCCCGTCTCGAAAGAAGGCACCGAGCGCCTCGTGCGCGCCGCGATTAAGTACGCGCTGGACTTGAAGCGCCGCAACGTGACGTTCGTCCACAAGGGCAACATCATGAAGTACACCGAAGGCGCCTTCATGAAGTGGGGCTACGACGTCGCGCAGAAGGAATTCGGCGACAAGACGTACACCTGGGCCCAGTGGGAAAAGACGAAGGCGGCCTCGGGTGAAGAGGCGGCGAACGCCGAACAGAAGGCGGCGATTGCCAGCGGGAAGATCGTGGTGAAGGACGCGATCGCCGACATCACGCTGCAGCAGGTGCTGACGCGGC
>JAYUXE010000048.1:0-2627 GCA_043753165.1 Archangiaceae bacterium
AACAGACGCTCGACGCGTTGATGAAGCTGGATCTGTCAGCCGGCGTCGACGTCGAGATCAAGAGCTAAGCCATGGCCAAGTTCGACGTCGTTGATCTCACCCTGAAGAAAGTCGCCGAGATCGAGCTCTCGGACGAAGTGTTCGCCGCTGAAGCGAACAAGCACCTGCTCTACGAAGTGGCGAAGATGCAGCAGATCAATCGCCGCCGCGGCACGGTCGCCGTCAAGAACAGCTCGCTCGTCTCTGGTGGTGGCAAGAAGCCCTGGAAGCAGAAGGGCACTGGCCGCGCTCGCCAGGGTTCGATTCGTGCCTCGCACTGGGTCGGTGGCGGTAAGGCGATGGGCCCCAAGCCCCGCGACTACTCGTACCGTCCTCCCCGCCAGGTGCGCCGCGCGGGCATCGCTGCAGGCATCTCGCTGCGCGCGAAAGAGAACAACATCATCATCCTCAATGAGTTCGCTTCCGACGGGAAGAGCAAGGCCACCATCAAGGCCCTGCTCGGCCTGAAGATCGCCGACGCGCTCATCGTGGATTCGAAGGAAAACGTGAAGCTTCACCGCGCGATCCGCAACCTCGAGAAGTTCGACGTCCTCGCTCCTGAAGGCGTCAACCTCGAGTCCGTGCTGCGTCGCAAGACGCTCGTGCTGACCCAGTCGGCCGCCAAGGCCATCAACGACGCGCTGTCGAAGAGCCGCGGCGGGCAGGGCTAAGAGGACACCATGGATCTCACCCACGTCATCAAAGGGCCGTTGATCACCGAGAAGCTCGATC
The DNA here is from genome assembly GCA_043753165.1 of Archangiaceae bacterium. GTDB lineage: Bacteria > Myxococcota > Myxococcia > Myxococcales > Myxococcaceae > JAGSPQ01. Next base: position 772 of record JAYUXE010000048.1, read on the forward strand.
GCGCCCGCGAGAAGCAGCGCCAGTATTCGTTCGTCGTCGATCGAGCTGCCAGCAAGCACGACGTTTCGCGCGCCGTGTCCACGCTGTTCAAGGTCACGGTCGAAGACGTTCGCACCTGCATCATGCGCGGCAAGATCAAGCGCGTCGGCAAGAACACGGGCAAGCGCCCGAACTTCAAGAAGGCCTTCGTCACCCTGAAAGAGGGCGACAAGATCGAGCTGTTCGAGGGAGGCACGGTCTAGCCATGGGAATCAAAAGCTTCAAACCGACGTCGGCGGCCCGCCGCCTCACCACTGTCTCTGACTTCGCGGAAATCACCCGCGATGTTCCTGAGAAGACGCTGACCACCGCGATGCGCCGCTCGGGCGGACGCAACAGCGATGGCCACATCACCCGCCGTCACCAGGGCGGTGGTCACAAGCGCCGCTACCGCATCATCGATTTCAAGCGCCTCGACAAGGACGGCGTTCCGGCGAAGGTGGTCTCGGTCGAGTACGACCCGAACCGCACCGCGAACATCGCCCTGCTGCACTACCTTGACGGCGAGAAGCGCTACATCCTCGCCCCCACGGGTCTGCAGGTCGGCGACATGCTGCACACCGGCCCCACGGCCGACATCCGGCCCGGCAATGCGCTGCCCCTGCAGAACATCCCGGTCGGCACCGTCATCCACAACGTGGAAATCAAGCCGGGCCGCGGCTCGCAGTTCATCCGTTCGGCCGGTAGCTGGGGCCAGTTGATGGCGAAGGAAGGCGAGTACGCCCAGATTCGTCTGCCGTCGGGCGCCGTTCGCAAGATCCTGATTGGCTGCCGCGCCACCATCGGCCAGCTCGGCAACATCGACCACGAAATCATCCGCGTGGGTAAGGCAGGTAAGAGCCGCTGGCTCGGCATCCGCCCGACCGTTCGTGGTCTCGCGATGAACCCCGTCGATCACCCGCACGGTGGTGGCGAAGGTAAGTCCGGCCAGGGTAACCCGCATCCGGTTTCCCCCTGGGGCAAGAAGACGAAGGGCCTCACGACCCGCGCCAACAAGCGCACTGACAAGTTCATCGTTTCAGGCCGCCGTCAGGGCGTCCGCAGCCAGTAGGGATAAGGAAAGACAATGGCTCGTTCAATCTACAAAGGCCCGTTCGTCGACCTGCACCTGACCAGCAAGGTTCAGGTCATGGTAAAGGCGAGCAAGAAGTCCGTGATCAAGACCTGGTCGCGCCGCTCGACGATTCTTCCCGAGTTCGTCGGCCACACGTTCGCGGTGCACAACGGGCGGAAGTTCATCCCTGTGTTCGTCACCGAGAACATGGTTGGTCACAAGCTGGGCGAGTTCGCCCCCACCCGCACCTTCGTCGGCCACTCGGCCGAAAAGAAGGTGGCTCCCGCCGCCGGCGGCAAGAAGTAAGGAGCGCACGATGGAATCCTCAGCCCACCTTCGTCACCTCACCATGGCCCCCCGGAAGCTCTCGGTGGTCGCCGCTCTCGTCCGCGGCAAGCCCGTGGGCGCAGCGATCAGCATTCTCACCTTCACCAAGCGCGCTGCGGCCCGCCCGGTGAAGAAACTTCTCGAGAGCGCGATCGCGAACGCCACTGACCTCAGCAAGGGTCAGGTCGACATCGACAAGCTCTACGTCAAACACATCTCGGTCGACCAGGGCCCCACCTCGCGGCGCTTCATGCCTCGCGCGATGGGCCGGGCCAGCCGGATCAACAAGAAGACCAGCCACGTTCACGTCGTCCTCACCGACGACAAGAAGCCGAAGGCGTAAGGAGACACATGGGTCAGAAAGTACATCCGATTGGCTTCCGTCTCGGCGTCATCCGCACCTGGGACAGCAAGTGGTTCGACGAAAAGAACTACG
>JAYUXE010000049.1:0-2626 GCA_043753165.1 Archangiaceae bacterium
GCAGGCACCTCGCACAGCTTCACCAGCCGCTGCGTCATCACGTCGTTGTCGCCCTTGAAGAGCCGCTTGTTGGTCAGCAGTTCCCACAAGACGATGCCCAGCGCGAACACGTCGCTGCGCGCGTCGATGTCGAGCCCTTCGGCCTGCTCGGGCGACATGTACGGGAACTTGCCCTTCAAGATGCCCGTCGCGGTGTGCTGCGCGCGGCCCGCGGCCTTCGCGACGCCGAAGTCGATCAGCTTCACCGCCCCGTCGAAGCCGACGAGCACGTTCTGCGGCGACACATCGCGGTGCACGAGGCCCAGGGGCACGCCCTTCGAGTCGCGGCCTTTGTGCGCGTAGTCGAGCCCTGCTGCGGCGTCGGCGATGACGCGAAGAATGACTCCCAGCGGCAGGCTCTGGCCGGCAGCGGCGACGCGTTTGGTGAGGCGGCGAATGTCCTCGCCAGCGATGTATTCCATCACCAGGTAGTGGATGCCGCGCTCTTCACCGAACTCGAAAATCTGCGCGATGTTCGGGTGGTTCAGGCGCATCGTGATTTTGGCTTCGTCCTGAAACATGGTGAAGAACTCTTCGTCCTCGACCAGGTGCGGAAGAATGCGCTTGAGCACGACGAGCTTCTCGAACCCTTCCTGTCCGGTGCGCGCGAGAAAGACCTGCCCCATCCCACCGGAGGCGAGCTTCTTGAGCAGCTGGTATCGCCCGAACTGAATGGCCATGCGTCGGCCGGAAACCTTAGCTCAGGCCTTCAGCTTGTAGCCGGAGTTCAACAGCCGCCACGCCAGCGCCGTCGAGCCGATTGCCAGCCCGACCAGGATCCCCATGCCCAGCGCGCGGGGCAGCGGCAGCCCGAGCATGCCCGCACGAAGGCCCACCACCATGTGCACCACGGGGTTGAAGTTGCTGATGGTGCGGAAGGGCTCCTGCAGACGGTCGACCGAATAGAAGACGCCGCCGAGGAAGGTCAGCGGCAACATCACGAAGGTCGGGAAGAAGTTGATCTGCTCGAACTTGTCGGCCCACAGCCCGGCCAGCAGCCCGAGCATCGAGAACACATACGCCGAGAGCAGCAGAAACGCCGCCGTCTCAAGCGGATGCACGAGGTGGAAGCCGGTGAAGTACAGCGTCACCGCCCAGGTGGCGACTCCGACGATGAGGCCGCGCGCCATCGCCCCCGTCACGAACCCAATCATCAGCTCGGTCGGCCCCAGCGGAGCGACCAGCAAATCCACCACCGTCCCCTGAATCTTGGTGATGAACAGCGAGCTGCTCGAGTTCAAGAACGCGTTGTTCGCGGTGCCGAGGAACACGAGCCCCGGCACGATGAACACCAGGTACGGCACACCATCGGTCTGCACCTGCGTGCCGCCGAGGGTGAAGCCGAAGACGAGAAAATAGAGCGAGGTCGAAATCAGCGGCGAGAACACCGTCTGCCCCGGAACCTTGAGGAAGCGGCGCACTTCTTTGCCCAGCAGCGTCTTCACGCCCGTCAGGTTCATGGCTTGGCCTCGGGCGGCAGGGAGCTGTTGTGCAGCACGTGCAGCAGGATGTCTTCGAGCCGCGCGGGCTTGATGGCGACATCGGTGATGGGAAGGTTCGCGGCGTAGAGCGCGGCCAGCAGCGTCGCGGCGGGCGGGCCGTCGTGGCGCTCGAGGTAGCGAAAGGATTTGTTGTCGGCGGCGAGTTTCGCCTGCGGGTGAAGCGCTCCGGCCGGAACCTCAGCGACGGGGCTTGCGAATGAGACCTCGAGGTGGCGTTCGCCCAGGCGCTTCATCAGCGTCGTCTTGCTCTCGACCAGCAGCAGCTTGCCGCGGTCGATGATGCCCACGCGGTCGGCGAGCTCTTCGGCCTCTTCGAGGTAGTGGGTGGTGAGGACCACCGTGGTGCCCTGCGTGCGAAGGGTACGGACGTAGTTCCACAGGTCGCGGCGGAGCTCAACGTCGACGCCCGCGGTGGGCTCGTCGAGGAACACGAGCTTCGGCCGATGCACCAGGGCCTTCGCGATGAGCAGCCGGCGCTTCATGCCGCCCGACAGCGCGCGCGTCTGGGCCTCGGCCTTCGACAACAGGTTGAGCGCGCTCAGCACCTCGTCGATGCGGGCGTCGTCGCGTTGCCGGCCGTAGTAGCCCTGCTGGATTCGCAACGACTCGCGCACGCTGAAGAACGGGTCGAAGTTCACTTCTTGCGGGACGAGGCCGACGTCGTAGCGCGGGGTCAGCGGGTCGGTGTCGAGGTCGGTGCCGAACAGGCGAATCTTCCCCGACGTCTTCTTCGCGGTGCCGCAGACGGTGGCAATCAGGGTCGTCTTGCCGGCGCCGTTCGGGCCGAGCAGGGCAAAGATTTCGCCGGCGGGAATCGACAGAGAGACCGAGTCGAGCGCTGTGAGCTTCGGGTACCGCTTCGTCAGTTGCTCGACTTCGAGCACGGGGGTGGACATGGGCGTCACTCCCTTAACGCTTTGCGTGTCGTCTGGCTGTTCAGATTGTCGCGTCCTGAAGCGCGGATGCGTCGTCGTCCGATGAAGGGAAAGCGCGGCAGGTTGCGGCGGCCGCGCGTTTGCCCCGTGCGTCGGACTTCAACGGGGGAACACCAAAATGATCCGTTTCATCTGGTTGGCCGCGCTCGC
>JAYUXE010000050.1:0-6234 GCA_043753165.1 Archangiaceae bacterium
GTCGAAGCAGGCATCGGTTGGCCGGGCCTGCACGTCGGCTATCTGCGCGGCATCAGCCCGCAGCTCGAGCTCGGCGTGCGCTTCAGCTTCAACTACGGCTTCGAAGGGCTCGTCGTCTCGCTGGTGCCGGGCGTGAAGCTTCAGTTCATGGTGCGCTTCAAGTTCTTCGACAACGGGAAGATTTCCTTCGCGGCCCACGTCGACCCGGGCCCGCTCGCGTACTTCTACCCGTCGAACGGGCGCATCACCTGCACGACGGATCCGTTCGGGAACATCGTGTGCGGCCGGGGGAATACGGCGGCGGGCTTCACGATGCCTTTCGGCGTTCGGCTCGGCATCGCCGCCTCGAGCGCGGTGAATGTCGCCGTCTCTTTCGACATGCCGCTGTGGTTCACCTTCGGCCAGAACCCCGTCGTCTACATCCCGCTGCTGATGGGCGTGGGCGCCGAATACTTCCTGCAGTCGAACCTGCTGCTGTCGTTCAACGTGAAGATGGGGCCGACGTTGTCCAGTGGCCGCGGCACCGCGGTGTTCACGTTCGAGTCGAAGCTGGGAGTCGGGTACCGCTTTTAATCCTTTAGCGCCTCAGCCTCGGCGCTCAAGCCGTGGTCGAGCCCTTTGAGCAGGTCGCGCGCCTTCTCGAGCGTCAGCGTGTCGTTCTTCGCCGCGTGCCCGCACTTCTCGGCGGCGTCAGCAAGCACTTGAGTCAGGGCGCCGGCGCGCTCTTCGAGCTTCGAAATCCTGGCTTGCAGGGCGTCGCGTTCGTTCGCCGCCTGTGACGCCTGAATCATCAGCTCACGGGTCGCATCGTCGATGCGCACTTCGACGACGTGCTGCAGCAGCTCGAGCTCGGTGCGGTGCTGAAAGACTTCGGACTCGCGGCGCTTCAGCGTCTGTTCCATTGCGCGCAAGCCATCGACCAGAGCGGCCCGTTCGAACAGCACCCGCTGGTTCTCGAGCGCCGCCTTCAGTCTCTGCAGGACGAGGCCGAGCTCGGGAAAGGGCTTCTCGAGGTAATCATTGGCGCCCAGCCGCATCGCCTCGACGACGGACTCGGTGTTCGCGAAGCCCGTCATCAGCAGACACGCGCAGTACGGGTGAAGGCGGCGCGCCTCGCGGATGACGTCGAGCCCGTTCTTGCCGGGCAGGTTCTTGTCGGTGAGCACCGCACCGAATGGCTCAGCGGCGAGCAGGTCGAACGCCTTCTCGGCTGTCGTGGCGGTGGTGACGGGATAGCCGCCCTTCTTCAGCGCGAGGCTGAGCACGTCGAGCACCAGCTGCTCGTCGTCCACCACGAGCACGGACTTCGGAAGTGGGTTCTCACCAGGCACGGGTGGCAGTCTACACTTCCGGCATGGATCTCTCGGTACTCGACTCGATGGGTGGCACACGGGTGGTCGTCGGCGTCATCGTTGCGCTGGTCACGCTGCTCGTCGTCCGCCGCCTGATGAAGGCGGGCCGCGTCGAAGGCCCGATGATTCAGCAGCTGAAATGCGGCAACTGCGGCTGGCAGGGCAGCGTCAGCAAGCACAAGCCGAAGTGCCCGAAGTGCGGGAACTCGCTCGGTTAAGGCGCCGGGCGCAGGCCGACTCCGTCGAAAATCAACGAGACGAGCGCGTTCGGAATTTCCAGCGGGTTGCCGAGTTCCTGGTCGAGCAGCACGCCAAGCAGCAGCTTCTCGCTCGCTCCGACGACGGTGAGCGCGCTGACGGCGGGGGGGAACTCGCGAAGGATGCCGAGCTTCTGTGCCTTCTTCGTGAGGTCGATGGCGATGCGGTTGATCTCAGTCGCGAGGCGGACGAGGGGCCGGCGCGCTCCGACGGCGGGCGCCCGGCTTTCCTGCAGGTACAGCCGCACCACGCCCGGGTGCTCGATGATTAACGTCGCCAGGGCGCTGCCGATGCGCCCGTAGCTCGCCAGCTGCGAATCGCGATTCACTGCGGTCTCGAGCGCGACCGAGACTTCATCGAGCGCCGTAATCAGCACCTTGCGCGTCGGAGCGACCAGCGCCTCGACCAACGCTTCCTGGTCTTTGAAGTACCGATAGAAGCTGCCCTTCGCCACGTCGGCCGCTTTCGTGATGTCGTCGACGGACACGCCTTCGACCCCGCGGTTCAAGAAGAGCAGCAGCGCCGCGTCCAGCAGCACGCGTTCCTTCTCTTTGCGGTTCGTGTCGCGCACGCCCCCCGGCTGGCCCGGCCGCTTTGACACCTTGCGGCCCTTCGGCCTATGTAGTGACTTATTGGTCATTGTTTATTGCCGAGGATCAAACCCATGATCGGAATCCCTATCGCGCTTGCGTACACGAACATCAGTGAGTGGCTGATTCACAAATACTGGCTGCATGGGTTGGGGAAGAACAAGAAGAGCTTTTGGGCGTTCCACTGGCACGAGCACCACCGCGAATCGCGGAAGAACGACATGCACGACCCGCAGTACACGCGGTCGGTGCTGTCGTGGTCCCCGCAGGGGAAGGAAGTGTTGGCGTTGATTGGCGGCGCAGTGGCCGTCGCGCCGCTGCTGCCAATCTTCCCGTTCTTCACCGCGACGGTCTGGTACCGCAGCGCGCGCTACTACCAGCTGCACAAGAAGGCGCACCTCGACCCCGAGTGGGCGAAGGTCCACCTGCCCTGGCACTACGACCACCACATGGGCAAAGACCAGAACGCCAACTGGTGCGTCACCCACCCGTGGTTCGACCACGTGATGGGGACGCGCAAGAAGTACGAATACGACGGGAAGGGGCGAATCCTCGGCGAGCAGACGCCCGAGCCGATCGCCGCGAGGCAGACGCGCCTGCCGAGGTTCGCCCGCGCGAAGCAGCGGCTGCGGGCGGCGCTGCGCAACGTGCGGGTCGCGGTCTAGGCGCAGCCGGACGAGGGTTCCCTACTTCTTTGGATCCAGCTTCGGGCGGTCGGAGACGAGCCCGGTGCGGTGCTCGGCGCGCTCGACGCGCTCGATCCTATCTGCGGGCTGCTCGTAGCCGACGAACCGCGCGGCCCGGGCACCGAAGACGGCGGCGCGCCGCTTGAGCTCGTCGGTCTTCTTGCGGATGCCCATGAAGCCATCGGGCGGCGGCGGCGCCGCGGGAGCGTGGGTCTTCCCCACCGCGCCCAGAAAGGCCTCGGCCATGCCGCGCTCGTCGTCGGAGGCGTGCGCGACCAGCAGCGCGTAGGCGTCTTTGTGGCCGTTGGCGGCCGCCTTGAGCAGCGCTGTCTCCTGCTCGCCGTCTTTGAGCATCGGCTCGGCGCCCGCGCTCAGCAGCACCTCGACCAGCAGCGCGTTGCCCAGGCGCGCGGCCTCGATCAGCGGCGTGCTGCCACCGGGCCCCAGCTGGTTGACGTCTTCGCCTGCCTCGATGCGGGCCACCACCGCTTCGGCGTCTGCTGCCTCGACTGCCTCGTAGAGAGTCATCAGGACGAGGCTTCTAGCCTGTCGCGCCGAAGCCCGTCACCGGCAGCTCTTTGCCTTTGAGCTTCACCGCGCCCGCGCCCAGCCACGGTTGAGCACCTTCAGCGCCTCGCGCATCCCCAGCGCGGCGTCGAGCGCAGCGGTGGCCGCGTTGGGCATGGGAATCACCCTCCGAAAGACGGCCATCAGGGCGTCGCCCATGAACTGGTCGACGGTGCCGCCGTTGGCGGTGATCACCGTCACCATCGCGTCGAAGTACTCGTTGAGCCGCGCGACCACCTCTGCAGGCTTCGCGTCCTCGCTGAAGGTGGTGAACCCGCGCAGGTCGGAAAACAGCAAGAGCGCGCTGTTCGACTCGCTGCGCATCTTTGCTTCGAGCTCGGGCTCGTGCTCCATCAGGGGCGGCAACGCCGAAGCCGCTCGCCGTCTCAGACCCAGCCGCTCAGAGCGCGTTCACGATTCGGAACTCGACCCTGAAGGGCTCCGCTGTCGTGGATCGCTTGACCCTCTCGCAGAGCGCGCCAGCGAAGGTCACGGCGCCCGCCGAATAGGTCCACGTGGTCGGGCTCTCGTTCTCATGCTTGTCGTCGACGAGCACGGCGAGGAAGCGGGGGTCTTTGGGGACCTCGTCGAGCTTGAAGCTGCAGATGGTCAACGGGTCGAGGTCAATCGCAATCCTGGCCAGCACGCCCGCGAGCTCCACGGCGCTGGTCGCCTGGTAGAACTTTCGCGCGCAGAGCCCCGTCGCGGTGTCGCAGGTGTTGTTCGCGCCGCACTCGGCGTCGGCCCCGCTCGGACATGAACGGGCGAAGCCGCCGTTCTCCGCCATCTCGTTGAGGGTGTCGGGGCCGTCGCCCGAGGCCGTGTCAGCGCCGAAGCCGATGACGATGGTCCGGATGTTCTTCTTGCGCAGCGCCGTCACCTGGGCCGCCGAGTTGTCCTTGTCGAGGCAGCCCTGGGTGCAGAAGCTCGACGGCGTGCACGAGGCCGCGGACGCCAGCGTGCAGCGGCAGCTGGATCCGGTGCAGGTGTTCACGTTGTTGCTGTTGCAGTTGGGCAGCCCGTCGGTCAGCAAGACGATGAAGTCTTCCCGTGGAAATCTCGGATCCGGATCCGCCAGCGGCGCGTAGGTGCCGAGGAACTTCAGCGAGTCGCCCGTCGGCGTGCCGCCTCCGACGGTCAAGCTCTGGATCTGCATGTTCACCGCGGAGGCAGTGGCGAGCAGCTCAGCCGGCACATCGGCCTGATTCGGCGCGAGCTGAACGCGAATGTCCGCCGAGCCCGTGGCGCCACAGGTGTCGACGACCCCGCTCGCCCCGGCGACCGCGGTCGGGAAGACGGCCATTCCCATCCAGGCGAGGTTTCCGCTGGTGGACAGGAAGGTTCCCATCGCGGACTTGAGCTCGCCCAGGCGCGTCGGGCAGCCCGCCGCGCAGGCCGGCCCCGACTGATTGCAGCCCGGGGTGCACGGCGCGATCGCGTCGTTGGCTGGGAAGTTCATCGAGCCGGACTTGTCGATCAGGAACATCAGGTTCGGCTTGAGCTGCCGCCCGACGACCGTCTTCGGCTGCGTCGTCTGCGAGATGGCCAGCGGCGCCACCGGCTCGAAGTCGTACGTCTGGCACCCCGCGGTGAGACCCACTGCGAACGCCAACAGGAATCTTGAAACCATGTGCGTGCCTCGGTTGACGTCGTGGGACGAGCTGCGATCTGCCTTCAAGTTCCGGCATCCACGGTGGCACCGCCGCGCGCACAGAACTCGGGCGCGGTGATGTCTCCGAACGAGGCCCTGCACCTGGCCCGGTCTTCCTGGCTGCCATTGCACAGCCCACGCAGCGTCTCGGCGTCGAGCACCAGCGGGCGGCAGGTCAACCGGGTGCGGGGATTCGCATCCAGCTCGGCGCTGGCCGAGAGGCACGGGTCTGAGACGATGCAGCTCTTCGAGCAGTAGCCCTTTGCCACTTCATTCGGGTTGAGGGCGCCTCCATCGGGCGGCGCGTAGTCCGAGTCGCGAACGCAGACCAGGTCGTCGCAGTCGGTGCTGCCGAACGAGATGAAGTCCTTCATGGCGCCGGCTTTGATTTCACTGTTCGTGATGAACAGCCGACCGCCATCGCCGCCCCGCTTCACCATCGCGCACTCCTCGCCGAGCTGGCTGGAGGCCCTGCAACCGGCGACCGCCAACAGAATCAGAGCAATGGGTGGGACACGCATGGTTCGCCTCGCTGCGCAGCAGCGATAGAGGTCACGGCGAACAGAAACCTTTCAGCCCCCGGGCGAACGCCTCGCGCTGCGCGGGTTGTTTGGCCAGGCGTGCCGCATCGGAGCACCGGCCCAGACCGGACAGCGCGGCCACCCACTGCTCGGCCATCGCAGAAGTGACGTTCGCGGCGCCGAGCTGCTCGAAGGCCTTCACGCGAAAGCCGAGGGCTTCGAGCCGAAGCAGGCCGGTCGGGTACTTCGCCTCGTGCGCCTCGACGCCTGCGAGGGCCTCGGTGAGCTGACCGCTCTTCAGCGCCTGCGCCACCCGCTCGAGCAGCCGCGCCTCTTCGAGCAGCGAGGAGCCACGCGGCGCGGGCACGGCAGCGACGGGCTGCGAGACGATCGGCGCTGCCTGCGCGACGGGGCCGACGATGGGTGCGGGCCAGAAGAGCGCTCTGGCGGCGAAGCTCGCGGTCGAGAGTGCGATGGCCGTGAGCACGATGGCCCCGGCGTAGCGCGGCTTCTTCGCCGGCCGGTGAAGGCGGGCTTCGATGCGTGCGGCCGCTCCGGGGCGGACGGTCGAAGCCGGATCATGCTGGCGCAGAAGATCCAGCGCGTGGC
>JAYUXE010000051.1:0-6231 GCA_043753165.1 Archangiaceae bacterium
GCGAGGACCTCGGGCGTATCGTCGTTGCGAAGGCGTTCGAGCTGGCACCCCAGCGGAGCGGCGTCCGTGTCCGCCGGCAGGTCGTGCACGCCGAACAGCCCATCGCCGCGCCAGCCTTCGAACAGAATCTGCGTCTGCAGCCCGCCGTACCAGCCACCGCGCCACGGGGCGCCGTCGAGCCCGAGGTTCGCCCACTCGATCGTCCCCCGCGAGTTCGGCGCGCCCCGCACGGTCAACAGGTGCCTGCTCGCCGAATGCGCAAAGGCCGAGCACTGCGGCACCAGCTGCTTCGCCTCGAGCGCACACGAACGGTCTTCGCCGAGGCTGTTGTCGTCGTGGAAGTCGGCGAGGGCAAGGCGGGTCGTCGCCGAAGGCGTTCCATCGAGGGAAAGCAGGGCCGCGGTCGCCGCGGCGGGAAGCTGCCAGGCGGCGTAGCCTGAGGCGGGCAGCACGAACGACAACATGCGTTCGGCCGGGGCAGGGCGATGGCCGAGCTCGATCGTCAACGCGTCGCTGACCCCGGCGCCGGCCCACGGGCGTTCGCCGGTGCCGTACACGGTGATGAGGTAGTCGCCCGCTTCGAGACGCGTGTTCAGGTTCCACTCGTGCAGGCTGCGGCCGGGCTCGGGGCTGGGCTGCGATTGCTCGAACGGCACCTGCTCGAGCCATTCGCCATTTCTCCACACGGTAACGGCGCCGGCGGTGCGGCCGAAGATGCGAAGGTTTGGAACTTCGGGCTTGTCCAAAGACAACCAGAAGCTCGCCTGCTCGCCCGACTTCAATGTCTGTTCCTGGGGCCCTTTGTTGCGTTCGAGCTTCAGCGGCTTCGCGTTGATTTCCGTGAACGCCTTCGCGATGACGTCGACCTTGCCCTTGCCGCGTCTGGGCGACTCGAGCCGAAGCTTGTAGCTGCCGATGTCGAGCAGCAGGTCGGTGTCGCAGCTCGACTTGCCGGTGACGCCCGAGGTGACGAACGGGCCGCGCACTTTGTCGACGACGGTGCACGACGTGCCGCTGGCCGACTTCGTTAAGACGCGCACCATCGCGGGCGCATCGAGGGTGACCACCGCTTCCTGCTTCCCCGTCGCGGGGACCTGGGCTGGCGAGACGTTCACTGCACCCATCAGCAACGCGATCATCGGAATCAAAGAGGTCATTGGGGCGCACGCACGCTAGCGGCTGGGGTCGCTACAGCAAGGCACAAGCCACGCACGCTCGAGAGGGAGCCCTCGTTTCGGACGCAGGTCTTCGAGGGCCACGGGCCGCTGTTTCGCGGTCGCTGGACAGCGTGTGCGACAAAGTGCTACCTGCGCCCACCTGTTCCGAAAACAACGGAGAAAACACATGAAGAACGCACTGCTGGTCGCTGCACTGATGCTGACGGGTTGTGGAGTTTCGCAGACGGAAGAGACGGGTCCGGACTCGGTCGACACCGACGGAAGTGGGCTTTCGGCGACCTCGCGGTCGTACGTCACCTTTCGGCGCGACTTCCGCAAGTGCAGCGCTCCGATGTGTGGCGGCTTTTACGTGACGGACGTGAACCGGGCGAACCCGGCCCCGAAGTACGTCACCGCGCTCGACTTCAAGGGGTCGGGCCTGGGCGAGAAGGTGATCGACGAAGTGATGGCCGCGGAACAGCACAACGTGGTGCTGCGCGGAAAGCTGGGCGCTCCGATTTCGCCGGGTTCGACGCTGCGTCCCTTCATCGTCAGCGACGTCTTCCGCGGCATGCCGGGCGTCGCCGCCGTCGCGGGCCAGCCGTTCTTCAAGGTCGAGAGCATCAACGTCAACTGCATCAAGGCGCCGTGCCCGACGATGAAGGCGACGAAGTTGAACGTGGGCGGCACGACGATGGTTGACGTGTTGGGCGTGGCCGACGCGTCGCTGACCCTCGTGGATCAGCAGTGGCTCGGCAACCGCGTCGCGGAGCACGAGGCGATCGTCGCTGCGAAGGTCATCAACGGCCAGCTGGTTTCAGGCTCGTTCGAGAAGGTGCTGTCGGCAAGCCAGGTATTCGTGAAGCTTCCCGAGGCTGCGGGCCCGTGCCCGATGGTCAAGATGCCGCCGTGCCCCGCCGGCAAGGTTCGCACCTACGAGCGCAACGAAGACCGCTGCGTGCTGCCGAGCTTCACCTGCGTCACCGGCGGCGCGTGCGCCCAGTTCGTCCCCGTGTGCGCTGAGGGCTACGAGCTGCAGTCGTGGACGGGCGGGAACTTCGCCTGCACCGTCTACGCGTGCGACCCGCTGTTCTCGTTGTAGGCGATCAGCCGCCATCGGGCGGGAAACCGCCCGCGTCGACCCCACCATCGAAAGGAAAGCGGCACGTGTTGCCGAAGGGGTCGCACACCGTGCCCGGCATGCAGGTGAAGCATCCCGTTCCGCCCGAACCGCACTGCTGATTTGCCTGGCCCGGGAAGCAGAAGCCACCCGCGCAGCATCCGGCACAGGTGAGCGAGTTGCAGGCGCCCGCGTCTTGCCCAAATCCGCACTGGCCCGCCTGGCACTGCGCGCCGAACATGCACTGGCTGCACGTCTGACCGAACTGCCCGCAGGCCGTGGCGCTCGTTCCGGACACGCACACGTTCCCAACGCAGCAGCCCGAGCAGTTGCCCGGGTTGCAGGCGAAGCTCGAGTCGAAGGCCACGAACTGGCATTGATTGCCAATGCACTGGCTCGCGCCCTGGCACTGGTTGCATTGAGAGCCGTTGCTCCCACACGCAAACGACTCGAAGCCCGGGAAGCAGTTGATGCCAAGACAACAGCCCGAGCAGTTGAACCGGTTGCAGAACCCCGCATCAGTCACCGCCAGACCGCACGCGCCGGCCTGACACGACTGACCGGCGCCGCAGGCTTTGCATGCCGACCCGTTGAGGCCGCAGCGCGTGCTGAAGACCCCCGGCTGACAGACATCGTTCTCGCAGCACCCGGCGCAGCTCGCCTGCCCGCACGCATTCGCAACGCACTTCTTCGTCGACGGGTCACACGACTCGGTCGACAGGCACTTCACGCCCCCGCACTTGCAGATGCCGTCAAAGCGATCGCACGCCAGCGGCGCCGCGCAGCTGATGCCCAGACACCGATCGAACGCCGCCTCACCGTCGACGCAAGCGCCGTTCTGACACACCTCACCCGACCGGCAGATTTGACAGACATTGCCGGCCGCGCCGCACGCGGTCTGGCGTGTTCCATTCTGACACTGGCCCACCGCGTCGCAACACCCGGAGCACAGCGTCGAGTCGCACGGCGGCTTGTCGCTGGGCTTTCCGCACCCGAGCAGCACGAGCCCGAAGACGAGCGCGCGTCTCATCGGGGCTCCAGCTGCTGCGGCGGCGCCGTCTCGCGGCCGGTGAGCTTTGCCTGCTGCGTGCAGTTCGGGCAGCGCGCCGGGAAGTCCGTCGCACAGCCGGGAGGCGCGCACGTGTACGTCGTCGCCCGCGTCACCGTGCCGTCGATGGTCCCGCCCGGCTTCACCTCGAAGTCGAACGCGGTCGTCACATCTTTCGTGAGCAGCGCGGGTGTGCCGCAGCCCTGTTCTAGAGTCGTCTGCGCGCAGAAAGCGGTGCAGGGCGACTGGCAGCTGGGAAAGCCGTTGAAGCTCGAGGTGCAGATGGTGTCGGCGGGGCAGACATTGCCGCAGAAGCCGCAGTTTTTCGGGTCGGTGCCGGTGTCGACCTGGCCGCCGTCACAGAAGTTGAAGAAGCCGCCCGTGCAGGTCGTGGTGCATTGGCCCAGCTGGCAGCCGAAGCTGTTGGGGCAGGCGACTCCGCAGGCGCCGCAGTTCTTCGGATCCGCCCGCGTGTTGACGCACTTGCCGTCGCACTCTTCGATCGTCGGAGCGAGCCCCGGGTTGAACCCCGCGTCGAACTCCACCTGCGCGCACTGCTTCGTGAACGTGCGCATCGTCGACTCGAACAGGTAGTGCGAATCGGCGCGACCGCCTTCGATGCCTGTCTTTTCGGAAGCACCGGTGATCGATCGCAGCAGCGCGAACCGGCGATCGGCGGTCGGAATCAGGGACCAGGACTCGTGCTGGACGAGGTTGGTGGTCGACGTCCCCATCGTGCGCGATTTCTTGAGCGAACAAAACGCATCGGCCGCGCGCTGATCGGGCGATGAGGCCTTTGGCAATTCTGGCGATGGGTAGCAGGCGTCGGGAAGAATTGCCTTCCCCTGCGAATCGGTGCCCGCAGTCGGGTAGACCACCTGAAAATACCGGGCGCCTTCCTCGGTTGAGTTGCACGACAACACAGCCAGACACGCCAGAATCATCAGACGTTTCAAAAGATCCCCCGAGCCAAAACGCTAACACCATGGCAGGTCGCTTCAGGGCTTGGAAACCTGTATCGTCCCGCGCCATGCGAAACGGACTCCTGGCAGCACTGGTGGGGCTGGGTCTTTCGGGCTGCAACAACACGCCTGTTTCCCCTTCTCTCGACGCGCAGGGCACGAAGCCCGGGGTGAAGATCGCCGAAATTGCCGCGCCTCCCGAACGGGCGCTGCGCGCGATGCCTCCGCTGACGGGCGGCACGCTCGTCATCTCCGACGACGCCACCGTCGCCTACGCGTCTGATCCAGAACGCGACCTGATTTGGGCCGTTGACCTGCGCACCCACAAGGTCTCGGGCTGGGCGGCGCTCGAAGTCGGTGATCAGCCCGGCCGCCTCGTCCTCGACAGCGAGAACCGGCTGCACGTCGTCTTGCGCGGTTCCGGGAAGATTGCGGATTTGAAGCTCGATGCCGATGGCCTGAAGCTCATTGCCCGCCGCGATGTGTGTGAGGATCCACGCGGCATCGGCTACCAGAAGTCGGGCGACGCGCTGGTCGTGGCATGCGCCACCGGTGAGCTCGCCTCGATCAACGCCGCGGGCGGGTCGATGACGCAGCGCAAGTTCGTCGAGTCCGACCTGCGCGACGTCATCGTGCGCGGCGATCAGCTCGAAGTGAGCCGGTTCCGCGCGTCCGAGGTGCTGACGCTGGACTCCGCGCGGGCCGTCGTGGGCCGCCGGGTTCCCGAGTTCGGTCAGCCGATTCCTTCGCCGAACCTGAACGGTCCCTTCGTGCCGGAAGTCGCCTACCGCATCGTGGCGATGCCCAACGGCAACACCGCGGTCATTCATCAGCGCGCGTTTGCTTCGACGGTCTTCGTGCCGCCTACGGGTGAGACGGCGCAGCCGGGTCAGCCTCCCGCGTACGGCGGTGCTGGCTTCGGCGGCTGTGAAGGCGCGACGCTGGTTCAGTCTGCGTTGACGGTGATGACCCCGCTGGGCGCCCGGTCGGTTCGCCTCATCACCGGCTCGCTGCCGATTGACGTCGCGGTCAGCCCCGACGGGTCCGAGCTCGCTGCGGTCACGGGTTCTCCCGGCGCGGTCTCGACGATTCTCGCGGCCAACGTGTTCGAGACGCAGGGCTTCCCGGGCGGCTGCTCGACCAACGAAAAGACGGTGACGAAGGAAGCCTCGCCGGTGGCGGCGGCGTACGCGCGCACGGGCACGCTGTACGTCCAGACGCGCGCGCCGGCCGGCCTGTTGAACGTGGCCACGGGCACGAAGGTGGTGTTCCCGGTGAGCGAACGGAAGGACATCGGCCACGCGCTCTTCCACCAGCGCACGGCGGCGGCGCTCGCGTGCGCGTCGTGCCACCCGGAAGGGCATGAGGATGGGCGGGTCTGGCAGTTCGCTCCGATGGGGCCGCGGCGCACGCAGGCGCTGGGCGGCGTGTTGTCGGAGACCTTCCCGCTTCATTGGGACGGCGCGTTGCCGAATCTGCAGAGCCTGATGAATGACGTCTTCGTCACGCGCATGGGCGGACAGCAGCCGAAGCAGACCGAAGTGCTGGGGCTGCAGACGTGGCTCGACGCGCTGCCAGTTCCGAAGTCGAAGCCGGTCGCCGATGCGACGGCGGTGACGCGCGGCCAGGCGTTGTTCAAGGACGTGAACATCGGCTGCGCGACCTGTCACTCGGGCCCGCGGTTCACCAACAACCAGACGATGGACGTGGGCACCGGGCCCCGGATGCAGACCCCGTCGTTGGTCGGCATCTCGGCGCGCGGCCCCTTTCTTCACAACGGCTGCGCGAAGACGCTGGCAGATCGCTTCGGGCCCTGCGGTGGCGGCGACAAGCACGGCCTCACGTCCCAGCTGTCGGCGGGGCAGGTGGGCGACCTCGTCGCGTACCTCGAGACGCTTTAGGGCTTCTTGCTGCGCGAGCAGGGGTGGTCGGTGAAGTTCTCGG
>JAYUXE010000052.1:0-2613 GCA_043753165.1 Archangiaceae bacterium
TGCGGGCCCAGCAAGGCTCCTTTCATCGAGCGCGAACCTTCACGGTCTGACCCACGGCGTCCAGCATGCGGCGCACCTCGTCATAGTCGGGGTGCTTGAACCGCATCCACGCGTTCGCCATGTAGCCAGCCGACACGCCCTGCGTCGGCGTGCCTGCGGGCGGCAGATGCGCGTCGATGATCCAGTTGCCGAACGCCTGCTCGATGCGGCCGAGCCCTTCGTAGCCGGTGATGTGACCGTCGCACTCGGGGCGCAGCGCGATGATGCCGGTGGCGTAGCGCCGCGACAGCCGGGCGCCCGGGCGGTGGTGAACCAGCGCCATCGCCCATTCGCGGTAGAGGTCGACGTCGTTGGCGACGTTGTAGAGGTCCCACGCGCGCACGCCCGGCGGGCGGCAGCCAATCTCGGAAAACTTGAGACCCCTGGGGCCTGAGAACCATTCCATGTGCGTGGCAGTGGTGCCGAGGTCGAGCAGCTTGATGACCTTCTGCCCCATCTCGCGCAGCTCTTCGTACGCGGGGGCGGCGTCGATGCGGTTGGTGGTGACGAACTGGGGTGAGATCCACCGCGTGCGCATCGCCTCGAGCACGTTCGGGTAGTAGTGGGTGACGAAGTCGTGGACGACGCGGCCGTTGACGGAAATCGTGTCGTAGAACCCTTCGTGGCCTTCGATGAACTCTTCGACGGCGCACGAACGGCCCTGGTCGACTCCCAGGGCTTTGGCGGCGGCGGGGATCTCGGCCATCGCGTCGACGCGCGCAGTGCCCGCGGCGCCGGCGCCATCGCGGGGCTTCAAGATCAGCGGGAAGCCGACTTCTTTTGCGAAGGCGACGATCTCTTCGACGGAAGACGCGGCGGTCGACTGCGCGCAGGGAATGCCGCCCTTGCGAAGCAGCTCTTTCATCGACGGCTTGTCGCGGCAGAGCCACGCGGATTTGGCCGAGGTTCCGGTGATGCCCATCGCGTCGCGCACGTGCGCGGTCGGCATGATGTGGGCTTCGACGACGGCCTCGATGCGATCGATGCGGTGGCGGCCGTGGATGAAGCGCGCGGCCTTGAGCACGGCGTCTTCGTTCACCACCGAGTCGACCTGCTCGTAGTGCGTCAGCTGACTCTTGAGCTCGCCCGTCAGGGACTCTTTGCTGCCTTCGCCGATCGCAGTGACGGTGGCGCCGACTTCCTGGAGCGCGCGAACGAAGTGGCGCTGGTTGGCAGGGAAGCGGGGCTCGATGAAGACGACGTGCATGCCGCTTCTATAAGCCAACGTGGGCTGCCGGAAGGCCCCGAAATGGGCGAACGTGGCCACGGTGATTCGTGCATTTCCGATCTTGACGGCGCTGCTCGCGACGGGGGCATGGGCGCACGACCTGGGGCTCGAGCTCGACGGCAGCGCGACCACGGCAACCTCGAACAATCCACGCGTGGGCAGCCTCGGCGTCACCGCGACGGGCGGGCTCGATGTCACCGACGATTGGACGCTGTGGGCGACGCTCGGCTACCGGCGCGACCTCGCCACCGGCACCGGGGCCAGCGGCGGGAACCTGTTCCAGCTTTCCGGCGGAGCGATGTGGTTCGGGTCCCGGTTCTCTGTACTGCTGAGCGTCAGCGGCTCGCCGCCGTCGCAGATTCGCAGCGCGGTGTTGGTGCCGTACGGCAATGGGCGCGAGACGACGGCCGTCGTGTTCAGTGGCTCGAGCAGCATCGGGTTCACCGCGGGGGCAGGTGCGCGGCTCGGCGATTCGCTGCTGCTCGCGCAGGTCAATGCGCTGCACTACGACCTGACGCAGCGGTACCAGGTGGCGAGCCGGGTACTGACGGCGTACTGCCAGAACAACCCGTCGGGCCCGCGGTGCGCGCTGCTGAACGATGGGCTGCACACGGACTTCTGGCAGGTGCAGCTGAACGCGAACTGGACGGTGACGTTGGTCGACCGGCTGGATCTCGGCCTCGACGGCGCGGTGTATTTCTACGACTCGGATCCGGCGAAGGTCGGGTACTTCTCGGTCGCGGTGCTGGGCCGGACGGTGGAGGTGGGAAGTGGGGTGGCGATCGCTCCGCTGCTGGGGACGGTGAAGCCGTTCGTCGCGTACCGGTGGTCGCGCTGGTCGGTGAAGGCGTCGTACCAGCTCGGTGTCTATGCGGCGGGCGAGGGGCTCAGCCACGTCGTCGCGGTTCGGCCCGCGTTCAAGGTCACCGATGCGGTGAAGCTCACGCTGTCGTTGGTCGGGCAGGGCGACTTCGGAAAGGTCGGCACCACGTTCGGAGCGACCGCGATCTTCGGCGCGATGTGGGTGGTCGAATGAGCGTCGGCGTGTGTCTTCGAACTCCGGGACACCACTTCCGTCCGAATGCCTCGGATTGTGCGGGGCGACCATGACTTCGTTCAGGACCCCCGCCGCGCGCGACCGCAAGAGCACGAGCGCGTCTGCTCTTCCATGGGCAGTTGAATGGGTCGCATCCAGAAATTTATACATATGAATGGTCGCAGAACGAATCGCCCGCCTTGCCAGCAACGCCGGACGCAGCGTGCTGACCTTGCGGCGCCACGCAGGACCGCGGCCGGTGTTCACCGCCGACCTCGTCGTCGACCAGTTCCTGCATGACCTGGTTCGC
>JAYUXE010000053.1:0-6212 GCA_043753165.1 Archangiaceae bacterium
GGGCAGCGAATGGTGTTGCCGACGACGACGCCGTCGGCGAGGGGCGCTCCGTAGTGGGAGCACGCGGCGGCGATGGCCGAGACTTCGTCGCCGTTGCGAACGAGCAGCACCGGCTCGCCTTTGATTTGCCCGACCAGAATTCCGTGATCGGGGATGTCGTTGACTGCCACGCCGTCGGTCAGCTCGGGGCCAGAAGGCTTGATGGGTTCGCTCATGCGGCGGACCCTACCAAGGGTTCGAGGCCGTTCACTTCTTGAACTGCTCGGCCAGCAACACCTTCTCGTGATCCGTGGCGATGCGGACCCCGACGACGTCGACGTGCACCAGCCGGCCTGCGCCCCAGTCGATCTCGCCCTTCTTGCCGCGCTTGTCGACGTCGACCTTGCCCAGCGTGAACACGATGCGCGCCTCGACGCCGATGCCCTGGTTCTCGCGAAAGGCCTGCGCCTCGGCGGCGGTGGCGAACGGCAACGCGAACGTCAGCGGCTGCGCACGCCACACCGCCTGCTGGCTCACTTCTTCTTCGTCATCGTCGGGCTTCGGTGGCCGAACGGCTTTCGCGGGTTGGCCCCAGGCGACGGCGAGCAGGCCGAGGCCATCGACACATTCCATCACCCCATCGACCTGCACGGTCAGCGCCTTCTTCTTCGCGTTGTATTTGCGAAGCGTGACGCCCGAGTCGAACGGCAACACCGCGACGAACGTCGATGCCCGAACCTTCGCAGCAAGCTCGGCCCGCTTCGCTTCGTTGGCCGTCTTCTCGTCGCCTTCCCCTGGCGTCTCGGGGAACAGCGCCCACATTCCGTCGGGGCAGGGCTTGCCTGTCTTCACGCGCAGGTACGCGGGGTCGGCCCAGATGGCGTCGAGCTTCGCGGGCTCGATCTTCGGCTTGCCGGCATTGCGCTTGGCTTCTTCTGCTTCTTCGTAGGCTTTCTTCGCCTTCGCACGGGCCTCCTGCGCTTCGGCCATCTTCTTCTTCGAGTCGGTGCAGCCCGTACCGAAGGCGATCACCGTGAACACCACCACCGCGCGTCCGAAGGTCCCCATCACGGGACGAACATATCGAGGGCGGTGGCATACGCGCGCGCCCGATCGAGCACGGCCCAGTCGATCAGGAACAACGCGAGCCCTTGAATCGCGATGCCGATGCCGACGCCGGTGAGCGTGTCACGGTGAGAGACGGCGCCGGCCGTCGCCATCGCCCCGCCGCCCACGCAGATGACGGCTTCCGCGACGAGCAGAATGGGCTGGAAGCGATCGCGGATCCGGTAGACCCGCTTTTGTTCGACGCGCGCGAACTCGGCCGGGTCGGAAGCGAGCAGCGCGTCGAGCTCGCGCGTCTGGGACGCCGAACGGACTGCGAAGACGAGGCCGCCGATGATCTCGAGTGCGCCAAAGCCAATCAACGGCCACGCAGCGCCTTGCGCGACCTTGTTGTCCGTCGCGAGCAGCAGGCTTCCGCTGAGCACGGTCGCTGTTCCCATCGTCGCGAACGGAATCACCGACAGGCCTTCGCCTCGCCCGTCATTTCGCATGAAGAGGGCGATCTGTTCGCGCGACAGCGACGCCTTGAATTCCGTGGTCGGCTCTGCCCCCTGCGCCAACCCTGCCACCAGCAGCACCGCGACGACGAGTCGTTTCGCCATGGCCCGCCGCGATAGCCCACGGTTCAGCTAAGAGCCAACGCCAAGATGTCTGCTCTGCATGACGCGGTTCGCAAGGAAGCCAAGCCGGGGTTGTGGTCGCTGGGCGTGAAGCTCTCGCGCGATGGCGCGGTGGTCGAAGAGTCGCGCACCGCCAGTGAGATCGTGCTGCGCGTGAAGGCGCCGGGCCGCACGGTGGCCTGGCAGGTGGTGCTGTATCCGCCGGACGACGCGTGGGAATGCAACTGCCCGGCGCACTTCGACCCGTGCGAACACGTCTGCGCCGCGGCGATCACGCTGGAACAGGCGCAGGTGCAGGGCAAGGCAGTCGTCACGGCCGAGAAGCGGTGGTCGCGGGTGGTGTACCGGTTCTCGCGCGTCGAGGGCGGTGGCCTGCAGGTGCGGCGCACGATCGCGGACGCAGCGGGGGGTGAGACGCCGTTGGAGACGAGCCTCGCGGTGCTGCTGGCGAACCCGGCCGACAAGGCGAAGCTGCAGATCGAGCAGCACGATCTCGCGGCCGATCGCCTGCTCGATCGCGCGGTGCGTGGCGCGATGCCCGGTGATCGCCTCGAGGCCATCCTCACCGCGCTCGAGCCGGCGCGCACCGTGTTGCTCGACGGCGTACCCGTGGCCGTGATGACCGACGTCGTGCAGCCGCGGGTGCGCGTCGATGATCTCAACGGTCAATTCGTCGTTTCGATCGTTCGTGATCCCCGCATCAGCGAGCTGCTCAGCCCGGGCGTGGGGCTGTGCGGCGACGCGCTGTGCCGCGTGGACGACGCCAGGCTTCCGCCCGTGCGGACCTTCGGCGCCGAACAGCTGGGCGAGCTCACCGGCAAGGTGCTGCCCGAGCTCGCACGCCGGTTCCCAATCGAAGTGCGAAGCAAACGCCTGCCGCCGATCAACCGCGATCTGAAGCCGCGCATTCAGCTCGAGCTCAACCAGGTCGAACAGGGGCTGTCAGCGCTGCCGACGCTGGTCTACGGCGCTCCGCCGAACGTGCGCATCGATGGCGGGCGGATGGTGTTCCTCAAGGGCGCGGTGCCGTTGCGAGACGAGGCGGTCGAACAGCGGCTGATTCATTCTCTTCGCGAGCAGCTCGACTTGCTGCCCGGCCGGCGCATGACGTTCTCGGGCCCGGACATGGTGCGGTTCGCCGACAAGCTGCGCAAGTGGCGCGGCGATCTGACGGGCGATGCGGCGCGCGTGGTGAGCCCTGACCTCGTGCTGAAGCCGTCGATTCGCACCGAGGCGAACGGCAACGCGCTGAAGGTCGCGATCGATTTTCAGATCGAAGGCGGGCAGGGCGGCACGGTGGACGCGGCGTCGGTGCTGCGCGCGTGGAACGAAGGCCTCGGCCTGGTGCCGATCGAAGGCGGGGGCTGGGCGCCGCTGCCGATGAAGTGGCTCGAGCAGAACGGGCAGCGCGTCGCCGACCTGCTGGCCGCGCGCGGCGAGTCGGGGACGATCGCGAACCACGCCATTCCGCAGCTGGTCGAGCTCTGCGATGCGCTCGAGACGCCGCGCCCACCGGGCTTCGAGACGCTCGCCGCGATGCTGCAGAACTTCGACCAGATTCCGGAGGCCGCGCTGCCGGAAGGTGTGACCGCGACGCTGCGCCCGTATCAGCGGCTCGGGGTCAGCTGGCTTCGCTTCCTCGCGCAGGCGCAGCTGGGAGCCGTGCTCGCCGACGACATGGGCCTCGGCAAGACCCTGCAGACGATCTGTGTCCTCGGCTCGAAGTCACTGGTCGTCTGCCCCACCAGCGTGCTGCCGAACTGGGCCGCCGAGCTTCAGAAGTTCCGGCCGAACCTCAAGGTGGGCACCTACCACGGCCCCTCGCGCGCGCTGGATCCCGCCGCCGACGTCACGCTCACCACCTACGCGCTGCTGCGCCTCGACGAGGCTGCGCTGACGGCGAAAGACTGGGACACGGTCGTCCTCGACGAAGCGCAGATGATCAAGAACCCCGACAGCCAGACGGCGCGGGCCGCGTTCAAGTTGAAAGGCGCCTTCCGCGTCGCGCTGTCGGGCACTCCGGTCGAGAACCGGCTCGAAGAGCTCTGGAGCTTGATGCACTTCGCGAACCCCGGCCTGCTGCGCGGGAAGAAGGAATTCAGCGACACCTGGGCGCAGCCGATCGCCGATGGCCGGGCCGACGCGGCGCAGTCGCTGCGGCGCAAGATCAAGCCGTTCGTGCTTCGCCGGTTGAAGAAGGACGTCGCGCCCGAGCTGCCGCCGCGCACGGACTCGGTGATGCACGTGGTGCTCGATGATCGCGAACGGTCGATTTACGACGCGGTCTACGCCGCGACGCGGACAGAAATCGTCGGCCTGCTGCAGGCGGGCGGCAGCGTGATGAAGGCGCTCGAGGCGCTGCTGCGGTTGCGGCAGGCCGCGTGTCACCCGGCGCTGATTCCCGGGCAGCACGCGAAGGGCTCGTCGAAGGTCACCTCGCTGGTCGACGCGCTCACCACCGCGGCCGCCGATGGCCACCGTGCCCTCGTCTTCTCGCAATGGACGTCGCTGCTCGACCTCATCGAGCCCGAGCTCACCACCGCGGGCCTGAAGTTCGAACGGCTCGACGGCTCGACGGCCGATCGCGCGGGAGTCACCGCCCGCTTCCAGGCCGACGACGGGCCGCCCGTGATGCTCATCTCTCTCAAAGCCGGCGGCCTCGGGCTCAACCTCACCGCAGCCGACCACGTCTTCATGGTCGACCCCTGGTGGAACCCGGCTGTCGAATCGCAAGCGGCCGACCGCGCCCACCGCATCGGCCAACAGCGGCCCGTGTTCGTGCACCGGCTCGTGTCGCAGGGCACCGTGGAAGAAAAGATCCTGCTGTTGCAGGACAAGAAGCGGGCCCTGTTCGAGGCAGCGTTGGGCCAAGGCACAGCCACTGGCGGCTTGACCCGAGACGACCTGATGGAATTGTTCGATGCCTGAGGGGGAAGCCTGTGAGCGCGCTGTTCAAGCCTTTCGGCCGCGGTCTCATCGGCTTTTCATCGTGAAGCAAATCGTCGACGCGTCAGGGACTTCGAACTCAAAACCCTGCCGTTGAAGCACCTGCTCGCTGCGTCTAGCGGCGCTGCTGGGTGTCGACCTGCGCGTTGGTCTTCTTGCGCAGGTCGTCGAAGCGAATCCCTTCGACCGCCTGATCCACCGAGTCGCCCACCACATCCAACACCGCCGCAATCAGCTGGCTCACGGTGGTCTTCACGGTCTTCATCTTCGCGTTCATGCAGAAGCCTTTTGCACCCCGCGTGCCGACGCCAGCTGCAGGGCAACGGGCGCATGCGCACACGTTTCAAAGTGCGGCACTTCGCCCCAACGGGTCAGCCAGTCCCGCGAATATCGGGGTTGTCGAGCTTGAGGACGATGCCCTCGCGTGCGCCGAAGACTTCGACCTCGGCCTGGTGGGACCTGGCGCGTTCGACCCCCAGCGACACCTTCACGTCGACGTCGCGGTCGGAGTGCATCGGGTCGTGGTGGGTGAGGGCGAGCTTCTTCACCCGGGCGTCGCAGGCGAGGTCGACGACGGTGGACGACCGGGGGTGGCCCCAGCCGACGCGCTGTAGGTATTCGTCGTCGGTGTACTGGGCGTCGGCGACCAGCAGGTCAGCGCCGCGAACTGCCTGGACGAGATCGGTGGGCAGGCGGCGCAGCGACTCGGGGTCGTTGACGGGCTGGTTGGGATCTTGAAGCTGTTGATCGAGCTCGCTGTCGGTCGCGTAGACGACCGAGCCGTGCGGGTGGTCGACGCGAAAGCCGACGCTGCCGCCGGGGTGCTTCTGGTTGAAGCGGCGGATCACGAAATCGCCGACCTCGACCTCTTCGTCCTGAAACGATTTCTGCACCACCTTTGCCTTCAGGTCAGAGAAGCGCACCGGGAAGTAGGCGTTGTTCATCTGCCCGGACAGCAGCTGGTAGTTCTTCGCGTCGCCCTCGGGCCCGTAGACGTTGAGCGTGGTGCTCTCGTGGTACGCGGGCGCGAAAAACGGGAACCCCTGGATGTGATCCCAATGCGGGTGGCTCAAGAAGAGGTGGATCTTGAGGCCCCCTGGAACAGCAGCACGCATCAGCGACAGCCCGAGCTCGCGCAGGCCGGTGCCCGCATCGAACACGCAGAGCGTCGACTCGCTGCGCACCTCGAGGCACGACGTGTTGCCGCCGTAGCGCCGGGTGCGGGGGCCGGGCGTGGGAATGCTGCCGCGCACGCCCCAGAACCGCACGAACACCGGCATCAGGCCCCTTCCTGGTACGTGAACACGAAGTCGCCGATGTGCACTTCATCGCCGTCGCGCAGCACCGCGGCGTGCACCTGAAGCCCGTTCAAGAGAATGCCGTTGCGGCTGTCGAGATCTTCGAGCGTGTACTCGTCGTCGATGCGGGTCAGGCGCGCGTGTGACCGGCTGACGTTGTCGTTCTCGAGCTGAATGTCGTTCGCCGCGGCGCGCCCCATCGTGAGCACGTCTTTGTTGAGCACGAGCCGCAGCGTATTCACACCGGGCCCTTCGATCTGCTTGAGCATGTGGGCGCGGCTCGCGCGCGGGCGGAAGCCGGACA
>JAYUXE010000054.1:0-6211 GCA_043753165.1 Archangiaceae bacterium
GCCAGCGCATCGGTCGTGGTGCCGAGGCCCTTCGCCGTCGCCGGCATGAACTGAATCAGGCCCGTCGCGCCACCCTGCGAGTTCCGAATCGACGTGCTCATGCCGCTTTCGTTCTTCATCACGGCGAGCAACCACTCAGGCTTGATGCCCAGGCGCGTCGACATCTCCTTCACCTTCTGCACGAACTCGGGGCCGTGCTTCTGCAGCGCCTCTGCTTCGAGCGCCTTCGCCGTCGCGCTCGTGCCGCCCGGTGTCGGAGCCACCGGCGTGGCGGGGGTCGAGGGCGTGGTCGGCGTCGAAGGCGACCCGCCCGGCGTCGCAGGAATCGGCAGGCCCAGCATCGCCGCTTTCGTTTGAGGTCCCACGATTCCGTCGACGGCAATGCCCTTCGCCTGCTGGAATGCGAGAACGGCTGCGCGCGTTTTCGGGCCGAACTTCCCGTCGAGGGGACCCGGGTCGAAGCCCGCTTCCTTCAACCGCTTCTGCAGATCCTCCACCTGGGGTCCGCTGCTCCCATTGCGCAGGAACGTCGAAGGCTCAGTCGAGACGCCCTCGAGGCCACCGCCCACAGAGGGAGCCGACGGCGCGGAAGGCGATGACGGGGGCGCAATCTGCGCTCCATCGATGGTGTCGAGGGTCGGGGTCAGCTTGCCGGCAGGAATCTGCGGAGCCGGACCCGAGTGGTGCATCACCGCCATCGTCGTCCAGCCCTTCGGCACCCCCGTCATCTCGGCGACCTTCTGGCTGCCGTCTTTGTTGACGTTGTTCGAGCCGATGAACTTCGGGCGACCGCTGCTGTCGATGCCTTCGTAAATCATCACGTGCTGCCCCCTGGGCGGCACGTTGAACGCCACCACGTCACCCGGCTGCGCGTGGGCGAGATCCGTCTGGGTGAAGTTCGGGTCCTTCTTGAGATTGCTGACGAGCGTGCTCACCGCCGCGTGCCCTTCGGACTTCGGAATCTGGCCCGATGCCGTCAGCACCGCCGAAACGAAGTTCGCGCAGTTCACGTTGTCCGGCACCCAGTCCTGCATCGCGTTTCCGATGACCGTGGTGTTCTGCGTCTTCAGGTCGTGCGCGTTCCAGCCGAGGACGCTGCGCGCGATCGCCACTGCTTCGCCGCCCGGATTCCGAACCGTGGGCTCAGCCAGCCGCGTGTTCAGCGCAACCGGAGCCGTGCGTGCTGCATCGAATCCGCTGGTCTGTTCGACCGCCTGCGACGGGCCCTGCTGCGGAAGCTGCTGCGTTTCACGAAGCGACTGAACAGGGGTGGTCTGCCGGGGAGTGACGCGCATGCGTACGTTGTCCCGCTTCAAGCGGCTGAAGTTGCTTGTGTACTCACTTGAACGCCTGTGGCTTCCGGGTCCACGCGAATTTGCTCAGCGGGCCCCTCAGCAATCGTCCAAACCTCGTACGGCGGCCGGCGGATCAGATTGTCGCCGACGCGACTACTCGCCGACGCGACTACTCGCCCTTTGCCGCGGTCTTCGCCCAGGCGTCTTTCAGCGACACGGTGCGGTTGAAGACCAGCGAACCGGGCTTCGAGTCGGGATCGACGCAGAAGTAGCCGAGCCGTTCGAACTGAAACTTCTCGCCCGGCTGCGCGGTGGCCAGCGTCGGCTCGAGCTGCGCGTTCGACACCGTCTCGAGCGACGCGGGGTTGAGCTCCTGCAGGAAGTCGCGGTCTCCAGCATCCGGCGTCTCGTGCTTGAAGAGCCGGTCGTACAGCCGAACCTCGGCCTTCACCGCGTGCTTCGCCGACACCCAGTGCAGCGTGCCTTTCACCTTGCGCCCGTCTGGCGAGTCACCACCGCGGGTCGCCGGGTCGTACGTGCAGATGAGCCCTGTCACCTCGCCCGCCGCGTTCTTCACCACTTCCTTGCACTTGATGAAGTACGCCGCGCGCAGCCGCACTTCGCTGCCGGGGAACAGGCGGAAGAACTTCTTCGCCGGCACTTCCATGAAGTCGTCGTGCTCGACGTACAGCTCGCGGCTGAACGGAACCTTGCGCGTGTTCGTCGCGTCGTCCGGCATGCTCGCCGCGTCGAGCAGCTCTTCCTGCCCTTCGGGGTAGTTCTCGAGGGTGACCTTCAGCGGCCGCAGCACGGCCATGCGGCGCTGCGCCGTCGCATTCAGGTCTTCGCGAATCGCGTTCTCGAGCCGGCCGATGTCGATCATCGACTCGAGCTTCGTCACACCCACGTCTTCGACGAACTTCCGCAGCGACTGGGCGGTGTAGCCGCGGCGACGCAGGCCGCTGAGCGTCGCCATGCGCGGGTCGTCCCACCCGTTGACGCGCTTCTCGACCACGAGCTTCAGCAGCTTCCGCTTGCTCGTCACCGCGTAGTTCACGCGCAGCTTCGCGAACTCGATCTGCTGCGGGTGGTGAATGCCGAGCGCTTCCAGAAACCAGTCGTACAGCGGCCGGTGGTCCTCGAACTCGAGCGTGCAGATGGAATGCGTGATGCCTTCGATCGAGTCTTCGAGGCCGTGGGCCCAGTCGTAGGACGGGTAGATGCTCCACGTGTCGCCGGTGCGGTGATGGTGCGCCTTCACGATGCGGTACATCACCGGGTCGCGAAGGTTGATGTTGCCCGACGCCATGTCGATTTTCGCGCGCAGCGTCTTCGACCCCGCAGGGAAGTCGCCCGCACGCATCTGCGCCAGCAGCGCGAGGTTCTCGTCGACCGAACGATCGCGGTTCGGCGAATTGCGACCCGGCTGGCCGAACTTGCCGCGGTATTCCGTCATCTCGTCGCCAGTGAGGTCGCAGACGAACGCCTTGCCCTGCTTCACCAGGGCGACGGCCCAGCCGTACATCTGCTCGAAGTAGTCGGAGGCAAAGAAGACCTTCGGGCCGATGTCGGCGCCCAGCCACTTCACGTCGTGAATGATGGAATCGACGTATTCCTGTTCTTCCTTTGCCGGGTTCGTGTCGTCGAAGCGCAGGTTGAAGGTGCCGCCGTTCGCCTTCGCCAGCCCCGAGTTCAAGACGATGCTCTTGGCGTGGCCGATGTGCAGGTAACCGTTCGGCTCAGGCGGGAAGCGGGTGTGCACCCGGCCGTCCCACTTGTTCGCGGCTTTGTCGGCGTCGACGATTTCCTGAATGAAATGGGCCATGGCCACACCTTCCTCGCGCACCTCCCCCCGAAAAGCCACCGCGCTTTCGGGTATAATGTTGACGGAATTTTACCCTGACGACCGAATCGAGGTTCAGAGTGCGGGTGGCGGTGGAAGACGCCGTGCAACGCAGCGCGCTGACGGCGCTGCTGGCCCCGGACTTCGAGCTGACGGTGGGTATCGACGGCCGGCCAGGCGCGGGCGCTGCTGGGCACCGAGCCGTTCGAGGTGCTGTTGATTGACCACCGGCTCGAAGGCACGGACGTGGCGGACGACGTCCCCACGACCGAACGGACGCGGGCGCAGCTTTCGACGTTGGTGGTGATGCCGTGGCACCCGGCGCGGCTGGTTCGATTGCTCGAGCAGTCCGCGCGGGTGACCCTGGCGCGCCGAGGAGCGGCGCTGACGCCTTTAGAAGGGCGCGTCTTCGTCGCTGTGCGGAGGTGGCTCGCCGGGCCCGCCCATGTCTCCACCGCCACCGCCCTGCCGGGCGATTTCGGCCTCGATCGCCGCCAGCAGCACGCGCTCTTTGTCGTGCCAGCGGCTCTTGCTCGGGTCGTTCAGCGTCCGCTTGCAGCCGCTGGCGTAGTACTCGAGGTCCTGCATCGAGCCGCCGCGAACCGGCATGCCTTTGCTGCGGCCATACGGCGGGAACACCATGCCGTCGCCGCCGCCTGCGCCACCGGCCGAAGCCGCGGGCCGCGCCATGCCACCCCCGGCCGCAGCGCGGGCGGGCATTGCGGTGGAACCGATGGAAAGGTCACCCAGAGAAAGACTGAAGCCTTCGGCAGTGCGGGTGGCGACGCCGACGCGGACCTGCTCGACGGAGCCATCGTTGCGGGTGACGCCCACCGTGACGGGAAATTGTTCGCTCATGCCGAAGGAAATGGCAGCCGACGGGTCGAGAGTCAACGCGTTCATGCCGCCACCTCCGCCGCGTGCGGCCGCAGGAACAGCGAGAAGCCGGTGTGGTCGATTCGCAGCAGCGGGCGCAGGTTCAGCGCCTCGAGCCGCACGGGCGTGAGCATGCCGCCGCCGAGCACTTTGATCATCGAACGAACGAGCGTCATCGGCGCGGGCTCGGTGAAGACGAGCGTGGCGGAAGGCCGGCCTTCGACGACGAAGACCAGCGACGGCACCTCGTGCGGCAGTGCGTGTGATTGATCGAGCAGCGACTGAATCAACGCCTCGGCGATGTCTCCTTCGGCGTCGAACAGCAGCGCCGGCCCAGACGTCGGGATGTCTGACTGCGAAATGAAGCCCCCAGTGTTTTCGTTTTTCATCTTTTCCCCCCGGAAAAGTGCTGCAGGTTGGTGCGACGAAACACAGCGTACAGATCAGGGCTGACATGTGCTTCCCGTGAAGAAGTGTCTGGCCCCTTGTTCACCGCGGTTGGGGACGACACTGTGCAAGAAACCTGAGAGGGAATTTCCATGACGAAGTCGCTGACCCTGACGCTGTGTCTGCTGTTGCCGATCGCTGGTTTCGCGCAGGACGTGACGGCGGATCAGCCGGTGCAATCGGCGCTGGTTCCGGAAAAGGCAGCCCCCGTCAATCAGGCGACCGAAGGCGCCAGCGCGTGCGGCATGCGCGGCAAGTGTGGAGGCGGTGCGGGGAAGGGAAAGTGGATTGTGCTGTCGGGCGTTCTCGGAACCGTCGTCACGGCCGCCGCGGTGGGAATCGCGATTGGCGTGGCCCGGTCGCAGCCTGGCACCGGTCAGATTCCCCGCTAGCTAGTCGGGGACGAAGTGCCGGCGCAGATGCCCCTGCGCCTCGTCGAACGCCACCCGCGCCGCCTCGCTGACGCGCGTCCCGTTCTGGGCCAGCGTTGCAGCGCGAAGCACCGGCCCTGATGGATCGCCGGGGTTCCGCTTCGGCAACAACCCATCGAGCCGGCCCAACCGCGCATGCGCTTCGGCGACGAGCGCCAGCGCCTCGTCCAGCGGGGCTTCTTTCTCTTTCACCGCGCGCACCAGCAGACAGTCGAAGCGCCGGCACACGAACGGGCGCTGCTCGTAGACCCGGCAGGCCGTCCCGTCCAACGCGGGGCAGCGCTGCGGCAATCGATGCCTCCCCGCTTCCTCGCGAACCTCGACGTTCTTCGCGCGCAACACCCGGGCCTCGTCACTGCTGATCGCGACGAACGAGAAGAGCGAGCCGTCGCAGCACATGCCGCACGCCAGGCACAGGGTGCTCGCCGCCTCGCGACTCATTTCTGCGCCGCTTTTCCCTTTTCGAGCGCCATCTTCACGCTCTGCACGGCCTTGTCGCGCTGGGCTCCCAGTGCAAACATCGCGGGCACGCTGCCTCCCGGGTCGGAGAACTGCACGTAGACCAGCTGCGTCTGCCCGTCTTTCGGGGTCAACGTCCAGCTGCCCCACAGCTTGTCGATGCGCACCCAGCCGTCTTGAAGCTTCGGGGCTTTGTCGTTGGCGAGCGCGAACTTCACCAGACAACCACCCACGGGCGTCCGCGTGCGACGGACGGTGATGGCGTAGTCGCGGTTGTTGACCAGCGGCGCGCTGAACTGGTCGTAGATGGTTCGTTCTTCCGGAGCCGACGCAAGCTCCTTCCGCGCGATGAGGCCCGGCAAATCTTTGCCGCGCGTGCCCCACTCGAAGACGACGTCGCACAAGGTCTCGAGTGACGTCTTCGTGACGGCAGTGACGCGGAACTCGGGCGACGACGAAATCGGCACCGCGCGCTTTTCGACCAGCAGGTCATCGTCGCTCGAGACTTTTTCCCACGGCGCGGTGATGACCACGTCGGCAGGCTGAGCCAGAGACATCAGGAGCAGCGCCGTGAGCACGGCGAAACTCTTACCAAGGGTTTCAGCGGTTGGCGACGGTAGCGCCGGGCATGGAAGCGAGGACTGCGCGGATTTCTTCCGCACGGTCGCCTTCCACTTCCACGCTCAAGAACTGCGTGTAGCGGGCGCGGGCGTCGGTGAAGCGCTGGTCGAGCTGCGCACCAAAACCGGCGAGGACGTTGGCCAGTGGGTGGTCGGGCTTCAAGGCCAGCGTCTTCTGCAGGTACGCGGCCGAGCCTTTCTTCTGCGAGAGCTCGTGCGACGCGAGCGCGGCTCCGAAGA
>JAYUXE010000055.1:0-6210 GCA_043753165.1 Archangiaceae bacterium
GAAGAGAAGGCCGCGCTCGCGAAGAAGATTCCCTGCCCTGCGCTGGCCGGCATGTTCCAGGCGGGCCTGCTGAAGACCGAGAAGGACGGCACGGTGAAGATTCCAGACCTCGAGCGCGCGCTGGGTCAAATCGGCCCGAGCTCCACCCTTCGCAAGGTGCTCACCAACGGCGCCGACAAGACCGACTCGATTCCCGGTCAGTTCAACCTCTTCAAGTTGAACGGCTCGAACCTCGACCACACCGGCAGCACCGGCATCCGTTCGAACGGCGTCCACCCCGAGCGCTTCGACGTCCTCAAGTCGTTCTCGAAGGACGGCAAGACGCTGACCCCGAAAGACATGGCCGACGCGAACGAGCACTTCGCAAAGGAAGACGCAGGCCTTCGCGGCCGTGTCACGGGCCAGGCAGAATTCGCGCTGGTGATGGAAGTCTTCGGCCGCCGCGCTGCCGACGGCAGCCACTACTTCACCCTCGAAGACGCGAAGTCCCTGTTCGTCGACGGCCAGATTCCCAGCAACTGGAACCCGCCCGCCGTCCCCGGCAAGGTCGGCCTCGGCGACGTGCTCGGCAAGTCCGCGCTCGGCCTGTTCCGTCAGCTGATCAACGGGCAGTAGCCGTCGAAATCGGGTCGGGCGGCTTGGCCCAGAGCCGCGAGTTGTCGGCGATGTACTGGGCAATTGAACCGCCCGGGCGCCCGAGGATTTTCTCGAGGTCCGGGGCCACCCCTGCGCCCTGGCCGAAGCGCAGGAGGAAATGCAGCACCGTCTGAATGGCGATTGCGCCACGGGGCTCGCCGCGACGGGCGAGGTGGCGCACGTAGCCGAGAACGGAAGCGGGCTCGTAGCGAATCGTTCGACCCAGGTTGGCGGTCAACGCGCCCGTCACGGTGGACCACGACACCGGCCCGGGCCCCGCGAGCGTGTAGTTCATGCCCCGGTGTTGCTCTGGTTCCGACAACACCGCTGCGGCGACCTCGGCGATGTCTCGAACGTCAATCCAGTTCACGGAGGCCGTGCCCGCTGGGACGTAGATCCGGTCGTCTTTCGAAATGTCTTCGCGGTACGCAGTTTCCAGATTCTGCGCGAAGAACCCCGGACGCAGGTTGGTGTGGTGATCGCCCAGACTGCGCAGGTGGTCCTCGACCTTTCGGTGAGGCACCAGCCGATTCTTCCCTGCCCCCGCGACCGACAGAAAGACCACGTGGTCGACACCGTTCGCCCGCGCACAGTCGATGAACGGATTGAGGGTGTTCTGAACATCAGAGATGGCGGGAGGCCTCACGAGAAACATCTGCGTGGCGCCATTGAATGAAGGGACCCACGTCGAGGCGTCGCGGAAATCGAGGCCGGCCGGGGTGACGGCCCCATCGAACAACGCTTCGATGCGCCCTTTGCGGTGGTCGGCGGCAACGACAGCACCTCCCCGCCGGATTAACGCGCGCACCACCTCGCGTCCGACAGTCCCCGCAGCGCCCGTCACCAACGTCGTTGCGATGGAACCTTTTTCGAATGCACCCATCAGGACGTCGTAACCCCATCGCCCATGCCGGCGCAGCCGAATCTTGGAGCCCTCGCACCGCCCGGCGGCCAGCTTTCAATAATTGCTGGCGGCGCGCAGGTACAAGTCCGGTTGCGCCGCGTCGACGCCTGACACGTCGACCCACTTCGAAGCTTTCCACGAATGAATTGATTGGCTGGCTGCGTCGAGCTGGAACAGAAACAACCATTCGTTCTCGACCAGCGCTCGCACCTTCGCGTGTTTCGAAACGATGGCTTCGATTGCGTGTGTCGGCGCCTCGATGAAGACACTCAAACGCAGCGGTGAATGCAGCCAGCGCGTCCCGTCGTGCAATGACTGCAGGGGCAGGCCGATACGAAGGTCGCCTCCGTTTCCTTCGAAGACTCCCAGACGGCCGCCCACGACGTTGTGAAGGGTCTTGTCGCCGCTGCCATACCGCGGGTTGTCGACGGTCGACGCGTAGTACTGCATGTTGATCCAGTGAGACACGACCATCGGGGCAGTCATCAACGCCTCGAGAATCGAGAAGTCCTTGTCCCGCTCGAAGCGATAGTCGTGAAGAAACGCCCGGCCTTCGAAGTTGACGCGCCGCGAATGTTCCCGGGGCGCCACGATGAACGCCGCGTTTCCCGCGAGCCCCCATTCAGGCCGGGTCTCCGCCCAATCTCTTGCCTTCGCGTGGACCGCGGCGAGCAGGCGAGTCGGGTTCACTCCGTCGAGGCCGAGCTTCCCGGCCCGTTCGCGCCGCGCCTCGTCCCCCGCCGAGGCAAGCACGCGCTGAAACGCCGCCACCTCGTCGTGGTGTGACGGGGGAACTGCGTCGAGCTCGTACAGCCTCGCTGCGTCGGTGGTCGTGTCGTGTTGACCTGCCAGAAACCAGGTGCTCGCCGGAATCTGAATTCCCCGGGCCTCGAGCCCCGACCGCACGCGCGGCTCATTGAGCAGGGCAGCGGCAGCGCGGGAATTGACCTCGCCGGTCTGACCGCAGCAGGCGCCACAGTCGAGGCCGGCCGCCAAAGGGTTGTTGCGCGTCTGACCGCCGTGACCCACGAGGACGACGAGCCGCGCGAAGTCCCGCGTCAGCCCCATGCCGCGCAGAATGGACTCGGCGAGCCGGGTGCGGTCGGCTTCGCCCAGCACCCTCTCATCGACGAAGGTGGCAAGCCTCGGCCGGCGGGCGGCGTCTTCGGCTGCCGTCAGCCCCGCAGCTTCGTGGCGTTTGGCCGGCAGGAGGTGCAGGCATTCGTCGAGCAGCTTGCCTGCGTAGAAGAGGCCCAGCGTTTCGACGCAGACGAAAGACGCCACCGGGTTTGCAGTGAATCGCTTCCAGCCTTCTTGCGCGCCCAGACGTTCGGCGCGCCTTTGCCCAACCGCAGGCGAGGTCCCCGAATCTTCGACGCGAAGGGTCGCCGCCAGCAGGCCGGGCAGCTGCGGGCGGGGCACCCTGCCTCCGACAGGCTGGTACTCGACGCTGAGGCCGAAGAACCCCGCGAAGCCAAGCGTTTCGACCCGGGCGTCCTGGTTCTCGAGTGCGCGCCGAAACACTTCCGACCGGACGTCGATGCAAAATACCGCTTGAACCGAGCACGGTGTCCTGCCCGCGCTCAGCCCGGAAACGAGCTGCGTGCAGGCGTGCTGCTGCCAGGCGAGCTCGCTCGCGGTCTGGAAGAGCCAATCATTCTTCTGGGCCTCTCGCGCCATCGCGCCCAGGCGGGGCCAGGTCGCCATCTCTGCCCGCCATCGCGGCACCAGCACCGGGCCCGCCGCCTCGTGAAGCATCCATTCCCACGCCAGCCGAATGGCAAGCAGCTCGGCCAGGTCGCCATCGTCCGAGCCCGACAAACGCGCAGTCCACCGGCGGTACGCACACCAGGAAGCCCACCCGTTCACGTCCAACAGCAGGCCCGTCAGGTAGGTCTCGCGCTCGGCCTCGGGGACAGCGAGGGCGAGCATTGCGGCCTGCGCGAGCGCGCGGGCGCTCTTCGGCAGCGCCCGAACCCGGGTTGGGTAATCGAGGAATCCCATCAACAGCGAAGGGCTCTTGTCCTGCAGCGCATACCGAAGCCAGCTCGCATAGAGGCCGCCTTCCCGGTCGGGGCTCAGCTGCGCCTGCGACTCGTCGAAGTACGACGCACAGTATTGGCTGGTGCTGTGAAGCACGAATTCGCTCCACGCCACGCGGTGACTCAGGTCGCGCTGCCCGTCGACGACGTCCATCACCCGGGCGCGCCGTTCGATGACGGGCTCGGGGCTGTCGAGCAGTGCCACCAGCGCTCGAACGGTTGTCGCCGAGTCGTTTTTTTCAATCGCCATTCGAAGGTGCTCGTCCTTCAGCCGTCCGTGTCGGCGTTCTTCGCGAAACCACGTGCGCGGCATCAGCAGCCGGGCTCCCGACAGCACAGCCAATTCGGCCGCCACTTCTGTCATCGGCGTCTCGACCCGTTCCCAGAACGGATTGACGGCGATGAACCTGTCCAGCGGCCAGGTGGGGGCAATCTTCGCGCAGGCTTTTTCGATGAGGGAATCGAGCATGTCGGGCTCCAGGTCAGCGTCCAAAGGCGTTCGAGACAAAACCGGCCGCCCGCCTTTTGGGAGGCCAGAGCCAGAACGTCATCCGGGTGAACAGCTCGTCCAGGTACAGGCCTGCGAACAACCGGGGCTGCAGGGCCCGCGCAAGGCTTCCGTGGGGGCGCGCGTGCAGTACGCGTTCGACGACGAACAGCAGCGCAAACCCGCCAGACGCGACGAGCCAGGTGGCCGTGAGCATCGGCTGGCCAGCCGGCATCGCGAACAGCTGTCCGGCCAGCGCGTGCCACCCCAGAAAAATCACGGTCAGGCCGAGGCCTCGCAGCGCGAAGGCTTTCAACCCCGCCGGACCCTGGCCGAGGCTGCGCGCCAGCAGCGTCGCGACCGAAAAGCCCAGCAACAGCATCAGGGGCAGCGTGCGCGGTTCGAGCCGCACGCCCATCGCGATCGCGACGGCGAAACCACCGGCGACGATGCCCGAGCCCAGTGCGACGAGACCCAGAGGAATCAAAGCGGAGGCAGGGGAAATCGACCGCACCCGCCACGCATCGACGGCGCTGCCCGAGCCGAGGAAGGCGTGCGCCTTGTAGAGCGAGTGCGCCACCAGGTGGAGCATCGCCAGGTCCCAGGCGCCCAGGCCACACTCGACGAGCATGAAGCCCAGCTGGGCGCAGGTCGACCAGGCGAGCGCCACCTTCACGCTCACCCGGGTGGTCATCACCAGCGCCGCGACCACCGCCGTCGTCGTCCCGATGATGACCAGAAGCAGCTGGGCCACCGGCGCCTGCGACATGAAGGGCGCGAGCCGCACCATCAGGAAGCCGCCGATGTTGACGACTCCCGCGTGCAGCAGCGCCGACACCGGGGTCGGTGCTTCCATCACCTGCGTCAGCCACCCATGAAAAGGCAGCTGCGCCGACTTGAGCGCGACCGCCAGCACCAGCAACACGGCCGCCAGCTGAAGCGAGGCCGGCGCCATTCCTTCAGGGCCCCGCCAGCCGTTGACGGCTTCGATGTCGAGACTTCCGATTTCGAGCCAGATGAGGACGAGCGCGCCCGTCAGACTGACGTCTGCGAGCCTGCTGACCAGGAACTTCTTGTGGGCCGCAATCTGCGCCTGCGGGCGGTTCGGAAAGTACAAAAGCAGACGGTGTACAGACAGGCTGACCGCTCCCCATGCCAGGCCGATGATGAGCAGGTGGTTCGAGGTGATGAGCAGCGTCACGGCGCTCAGCGTCGCGAGCAGCCAACGAACGAAGCGGCGCTGACCCGGGTCTTGCTGAAGGTAGAGGCTCGAGTACCGGATGATGACGGCGGCGATGGCCGTCACCAGCAGCAACATGGGCTGACCGACGCCGGCGAGTCCCCAGGGCAGCCCGGGAAATACGAACGCCCCCGCGCAGATTGCCACCGTCAGCAGACCTGCGACCCCCGCCGCAGCGGTCGCCGCCCTGAATGGGGAGGCGAGCGGTGTGGAAGCCGCTGCCACCGCAAACGTGATTGGGACGGCGGTCGCGATCGAGAATAAATCCATGGGGCCTGGAAATATGCCCGAACGGGCCATGTCGAAAAAGACATAATTCAGCTCGAACCGTTCGTAATAAAAGAACACGCATGGACGCGAGCCCGCTGAACTTTCACCACCTGCGTTACTTCTGGGCCGTCGCGAAAGACGGGAACCTGACCAGAACTGCGACGCGGCTCAGGGTCTCGCAGTCCGCGCTCTCGGCGCAGATTCGCCAGCTCGAGATCGGGCTGGGTGAGGCGCTGTTCATTCGAGAAGGGCGCGGCCTGAAGCTCAGCGAGGCCGGGCAGGTCGCCCTCGAAATCGCCGAAGGCATCTTCAACCTCGGAGGAGAGCTCGTCGCGACGTTCAAATCAGGCCGGTCACCCGACGACACGCTGCGGCTGGGCGCGGTGGCGACGCTGTCTCGAAATTTTCAAGAGTCGTTCATCGAGCCGCTGCTGATGCAGAAGACGACCACGCTGGTGTTGCAGTCGGGGCGGCTCGAGCAACTGCTGGCGGCCCTCGCGCTGCACGAGCTCGACCTCGTGTTGTCGAACCGCCCACCCCCTGCCGCGCCCGGCAGCCAGTGGAAGTGCCGGCGAATCGCGCGTCAGCGGGTGAGCATCGTCGGCAGGCGGCGGTCGAAGAAGTTTCGATT
>JAYUXE010000056.1:0-13511 GCA_043753165.1 Archangiaceae bacterium
TCGACCAGCCTCGACCGCGCAGTGCAGGAAGTGCGCGACAAGGTGGCGGGCATTCAGCGCCTGCTGCCGACCGATGCCGACCCGCCGACCGTGGGCCGCGTCGACGTCGGAGCGTCCCCTGTCATCACCTACGCCGTCACCGCGAACATGGCGTCGAAGGACTTGAGGCGGTTGATCAAAGACCGCCTCGAGCCGGCGCTGGCGCAGATCGAAGGCGTCGCCGAAGTGCGCGCGACGGGTGGTGATGAGCGCGAGATTCGCGTCGACATCGACCTCGACAAGGCAAAAGCGTCGGGCATCGCGCCCGGGCAGGTCGCCGAGAAAATTGGAATGGAGAACCTGAACCTCCCCGCGGGCCGATTGGAGCTGGGGCCGACAGAGCTCACGGTTCGCGCCATCGGCCAGTACGCCAGCGTCGAAGCGTTGCGCGCGCTGCCGGTCGCCCGCAGCCAGTCGGGCTCGCAGGTTCGGCTCGACGAGATTGCCGATGTCACCGATGGCGTTGCCGACCGCCGTACGGTCGCGCGCCTCAACGGCAGCGAAGCCATCATCGTCGACGTGGTGAAGCAGCCGGGCTCGAACACGATTCTCGTCGCCGACACCGTGAAGAAGACGATGACGTCGCTCGAGCCGGTGTTGGGCAATGGCTTTCACGCGCGGCCGCTGGTCGACCAGTCGCTGCTGGTGAAAGAGAACGCGCACGAGGTCTACGTGGCGTTGATTTTCGGCGGCTTCATGGCCGTGCTGATCATCCTCGTCTTCCTGCTCGACCTGCGCGGCACGTTCATCAGCTCGCTCGCGCTGCCCACGTCGGTCATCGGCACTTTCTTCGTGATGTATGTGCTCGGCTACACGCTGAATCAGATGACGCTGCTCGCGTTGTCCTTGGCCATCGGGCTGCTCATCGACGACGCGGTGGTCGTGCGTGAAGCGATTACGCACCGGCTCGAGCTCGGCGAATCGCCGAGGTCTGCGGCGTCGAAC
Organism: Archangiaceae bacterium; assembly: GCA_043753165.1. Lineage (GTDB taxonomy): Bacteria > Myxococcota > Myxococcia > Myxococcales > Myxococcaceae > JAGSPQ01. The sequence goes on from JAYUXE010000056.1 coordinate 985, forward strand.
GGAACGAAGGACGTGTACCTGGCCGTGCTCGCGACGACGTTGTCGCTGGTCGCGGTGTTCGTGCCCGTCGCGTTCATGCCCGGCATCGTCGGCCAGTTCTTCAAGCAGTTCGGAATCACCATCTCGGCAGCCGTCATCATCTCGCTGTTCATCAGCTTCACGCTCGACCCGATGTTGTCGGCGCGGCTCGCGAAGGCGCACGTGCCGGGTGAGGTGCGCAAAGAGCACGCGATTCCCGCGTTCCTTCGCCGCGGGTTCAACGCGATGGAAAAGGGGTACGAACGGATTCTCGTCTGGGTCATCGGCCACAAGCTGGCGACGATGGGAATCACGGTCGCGATCCTCGCGGTGTCGGGCTACGGCGCGCGAAACCTGGGCGCTGAATTCACGCCCGTCGAAGACCGTTCGCAGTTCATGGTGGACCTTCAGTTGGGCGACGGCGCGAGCCTCAGCGAAACCACCCTTCGCGTCGCCACCGCAGAAGGCGTGCTGAAGGGCATCCCAGAAATCACCGACGTCTACAGCATCGTCGGCTCGAACGGCGACGTGAACCGGGCGCGGTTGCGCGTGCTGACGACGGACAAGCAGAGCCGCGAGCGGGGCGTGCAGGCAATCAAAGAGGACGCGCGCGCGCAGCTGACGCCGGTGTTGCCCGCGACCAGCGTGACGTTGCTGGACCCCCCGCAGATTGAAGGTGCGGGCGACTTCTTCCCCATCATGGTGCGCGTGATGGGCCCCGAGCTCGAGGTCATCAACAAGGAAGCCGAACGCATCGCGGGCATCATGCGCGAAATCAAAGGCACCGCCGACGTGCGCGTCGAAGCGAACCCGCCGAAGCCCGAATTGCAGGTCACCATCGATCGCGCGCGTGCAGGGGACGTCGACCTGTCGAGCGCGTCGCTGGCGATGCAGCTGCGCCTGGCGATTTCCGGCTCGACCGTCGGCAAGCTGCGCGAGGGCAGCGAAGAGACGGACATCGTGGTGCGGCTCAGCGAGAAGGACCGCGCGACCCCGGACGCGGTGGCGCGGCTCGACATCTTCACCCCGAAGGGCGTTCGCGCAGTGACGGACGTGGCGACGCTGTCGACGCGCGACGGCCCCAGCGTCATCGAGCACCACAACCGCCAGCGCCAGGTCGCGGTCTACACGGGCCTCGGCAAAGGGGCGGCGCTCGGAGACATCGCCTCGCAGCTTCGCAAGCGCCTCGAGGCCGAGCCGGTGCCGCCGGGTTATTCGCTGTTCTACGACGGGCAGGTGAAGACCTTCGACGAGCAGAATCAGGCGTTCGCGATCGCGTTCGGCCTCGCGTTCATCTTCATCTACATGGTGCTCGCGTCGCAGTTCGAGAGCTTCAAGCACCCGTTCACCATCATGGTGTCGGTGCCGCTGGCGCTCATCGGCGCGCTGCTGGGTCTCGTCTTCGGCGGGTTCAACCTGTCGCTGGGCGCGATGATTGGAATCATTCTTCTGATGGGCCTGGTGACCAAGAACGCGATTCTTCTCGTCGACGGAGCGCTGCAGAATCTTCGCGCGGGCGACGACCTCGACACCGCGCTCTTGAAGGCCGGCCCGCGCCGCCTTCGCCCCATTCTGATGACTTCGGCGGCGATGGCGATCGGCATGGTGCCCACGGCAATCGGCAAGGGCATGGGCAGCGAGTTCCGCGCACCGATGGCGCTGGCCGTCATCGGCGGCGTCATCACCTCGACGTTCCTCACGCTGCTCGTGGTGCCGGTCGTGTTCATCTTCTTCGAGAAGCTGACGCCGAAGTCGCTGCGCATCAGCAAACAGACGGAAGAAGAAGCGCCGATGTCGGACCCCGACCCGACGCCTCAACCTGCCGCGGCCGCCCGGGTGACCACGCCATGAACCGCCTTCCCTTGCTGATGTTGTGTCTTGCGGGCGTCGCGACTGCTCAAGTTCCGATGCCGGAAGGCGGGCCGCCCGTCGAAGAAGTGGCGCCGTCCAACCGCAGGGCCGTGACGCTCGAAGAAGCGCTGAAGCTGTGCGCCGCGAACAACCAGGACCTCGCGGCCGCTCGCGCGCAGACGGAACAGGTGAAGGCGCAGGCGAGCCGGGTCTGGAGCGCGATTCTTCCCGAGCTGTCGGCGGGTGGAAGCCTGGTGCGAACCAGCGCTCCGGCGAAGCTGGATTTTGGGGGCATCGTGAGCGTGGTCGGCGGCGCCTACAATCTGGGCCCGCCCCAGGGAATGCTTCCCTCGCCGGTGTTCATCACCGCCGAAAACTCGGCGTACGCCAACATCCTGCTGAGCCAGATTCTCTTCACCCCGCAGATGTTCCTCATTCCCGCGGCGAAAGACGGCGTCGAAGCCTCGCGGCTGGGCAGCCTCGAAGCGCGCGAGCAGGTGATGTTGGGCACGGCAAAGGTGTACCTGGGTCTCGAGGGCATCATGCAGCTCGAGGTCGCGGCGAAGGAAGCCGAGCTCGTGGCGTTGAAGCGCGAGAAAGACGCGAAGGCGCAGATGGCGGTGGGGATGGCGATCGAAGTGATGCTGTTGCGCGCGCAGACGGAGACCGCGCAGGCGCGCAACCAGCTGGCGCAGCTGGCCGGTACGCGCGAGCAGCTGCTGTCGTTGCTCGAGCAGCTGACGGGCGAAGCGGTGCGGCCGCTGGAAGGAAGCCCGAAGCCCAACTTCGGAGTCGCGGCAAACGCCGAGGCCGAGCCGTGGAACACCACCTACCTGGTGCAGGCAAATCAGAAGGGCACCGAGGTGCTCGACAGCTACCACCTGTACGACCGCCTCGCGTGGATGCCGACGGTCGTTGCTCAGGTGAAGGGCAACTACAACTCGAACCCGGGCTTCACCGGCGAGTCCTTCAGCTACGACTTGATTCTCGCGATGAACATCCCGCTGTACGACCGCGGCGTGCGCTACGCGAACATGCACGAGAACGACGCGAAGTCCGTCGAGGCGCGCGCGAAGCTCGTCAGCGCAAAGCAAAAAGCAAAGGCGAACTGGGTGGCAACGCGGGCGAATCTGCAGGCGGCAGAAGTCGCGCTCGCCCAGGCCGAGTCACAGTCGGCGCTGGCGACGCGCGCGCAGAAGCAGTTGGAGTCTGCGTTTCAGGCAGGCGTGTCGACGTCACTCGAGCTCTCGGACATCGACAACAAGAAATTCTTCGCGGCCAGTGCAGCGGCTCAGGCGAGAAGCCAGGTCGAGATTCGGCGCGTCGAGCTCGCGGCTGCCGAAGGGCGATTGGCGAAGGCGGTCGGCCTCGAGTGAGTCAGGGGCCGACGATGGCCCAGACCGTCGAGACGAGGTGTTGAACGTCCAGCGGCTTGTTGTAGACGAAGGTCGCGCCGAGGCGCGTGGCCTCGAGGTGGGTCGCCTTGTCGGCGAAGGCGCTCATCAGGATGAAAGGGGTCTGCATGTTTCGCTGGCGCAGCTGCTCGAGGCACTGAAGGCCTGACAGCTGGGGCATGTGCAAGTCGCTGATGATGAGGTCGGCGTCCGACTCTTCGAGCTCTTGCATCATCTCGCGCCCGTCAGCGGCTTCGACGACTTCGTAGCCAAGCGAGCGGAGGCGGTGTGCGAGCAGCTCCCTCATGTCGGGCTGATCTTCGGCGAGTAGAATCTTCGCCTTGGTCGGGCCTTCGGGAAGGTCCCAGAACAGCCCCTTCGATTCGTCGCCCTCTGCCAGCCAGGTCTTGCTCATGGGAACTACCTCTGGCGGGTTGCTTGAGCATTGGGTGTGCCACGTCCGCCCAAGCCGACAGCCAGCGGGATCAGAGGCCGAAAGCCTCGCCTGGGGCGCTATGCCTCACACGACGAGCCGCGCGCGCTGGGGTGCGACACGAATGTTGGCTGTCACTCCGGCATTGAACTTCAGGCTGTCAGATTCCATCCCATCGCTGAACACCACCCCGCCCGAGGGCATCAGCGACTCGAGCTTCAGCGTCGCGCCGGCGTTGATGAGCCCCGCGGTGTGCGCCGCGCTGGAATGCTTGCTCACATACGGCTCGCGCACCACCCACACGAGCTGCTCGGCTTCCCACGGCAGGCGAATCGCCGCGCCCGCTTTTCCGCCCACGAGCGCCGACACGTTGTTCGCCATCGTGAAGACGGACGAGAGCCAGCCGGTGCTTCCGGCGCCGGTCGAGATGATGACCCCGCTCGACGATTGGCTCTCGAAGCCCGCGCCTGCGTCGAGGCGATAGCGGGCGGAGACGTGCGACGCCGCGCCGAGAAAGAAGTCGTTGAACGCAAGCAGGCGCTGACCGTCCGACAGCTTCACTTCAGCGAGCGTGACCGACCGGATTTTCGAGTCGCCTTTGCATACGCGCTGCAACGCGGGCCCGAGCGTCGTGGGCGAGAACGGCAGCAACACGCCGTCGATGCGGGCCGGGTCGGGGTTCACTCCCAGCAGCGGCTGCGCGCCGATGTACTTCGCGGTGTTCGCGACCAGGCCGTCTTGCCCGAGCGCCACCACCACGTCGGTTGGGGCGAAGAGGTACGTCGGCACCAGCGCACGGTCGAGCACCTGCACCTTGAGCCCATCGCGAACCGCTGTCTGTACGGTCTCCAGCGAACGGCGGTAGGCGTCGTCTTCCGCCTGGTATTCGTCGAAGTCCTGGCCCGCGTGCGTCAGGTAGAACTTCGCCTGCGCGCGCGTGTTGAACCGTTCAATCAGCTCGGCCAGGCGCGTCTTCCGCGTGACGAGCACGACTTTTTCGTAGGGCCCGGTCATGTCGAAGCTCACTTTCCGGCCCGGGGGGCGATGAGGCTGCGCAGAAGGTCGGGCGAGATGTTGAGCTCGCCAATCTTCTGCGCGTTCTCGGCCAGCTCACGAAAGGCCACGCCAATCATCGCGGCCGGGTCTCCGCCGCCGGCCGACAGCGCCTGCAGCACCTTCCAGTCGAGGCTGCGAATCGGCTTCAACGTCGCCTCGAGCGCGTACGCCTGGCTGTCCGCCGCCTTCTCATCATTGGCGACCTTCGCGTCGATGAGCCGCGCGCGCTCGGTCTCGATTGCAATGTCGGCCGCCATCGTCTTCTCGCGAATGAGCCGCTTCTTTTCCTCGACCATGACTTCGGTCGCGAGCTCGCTTTCCTTGATGCGCCGCTCACCTTCGACGGCAGCATTTCGCCGGTCGTAGATGGCCTCGTCGCTTTTGCGCTGCAGCGCCTCGCGCGCCTCTGCCTCGAGCGCGCGCCCCATCTCAGGCGTCGGCCGCACGCTCAAGATGGACACCGCGAGCACGTCGATGCCCAGCGACCGCACCGCTTCGGCTTCCTTCAGCGCCGCGACCACCTGCGCTTCGACCTTGTCCGAGGACACCAGCGCTTCCTTCAGCGTCATCGTCTGCGTCGCCGCGCGCGTGAGCACCTGGGCCGTGTTGACGAGCCGTTCTTCGAGCTTCGCCGGGTCTTCCGATACGTACGCGCCGAACGCATCGACCGTGTAGTCCAGCAGCGCCGCGAGCTTCTTCGGCTCGGCCACGCGGTACGTCAGCTGCCCCTGCACCGTCAGCGCCTGAAAGTCTGCCGTCACCTCGTTGAACGCGAACGGCACGTCGGCGCTGGCCAGCGGCACCTGCACCAGCGTCGACGTCGGCGCCCAATAGAAAAACGAAAGCCCGGCGCCCTCGCGCTTCAATTTCCCGCCCTTGAACTGCATCACCCAGGTGGTCGGTGCGGCCTTGAGGTAGCGAATCACGGTGTCTCCGGTTGAAAGAGTCGAACCAACTCTAACGGCGGCACAGAGAAAGAGTCAATATGACTGCATTGCGCGGTCGCGGGCGGTGAGCGAAACAGCGGGCGCCCATGGACCCTTTGGTGTGGCTCACGCCCGCAGAGATCCGACGACCTCCGTTTCCTCGATGGACGGGGGTCCCCGCCGCGCTCGCCCTGCTCGTCTGCGTGGTGGGGAAAGCGGGCGGCCTGGACACGGTGCTGACGGTGGGGAAGGCGATGGCAGTGCTGGCGGCTCCGCCGTTGGCGTGGTGGTTCGAAGAAAGAATCTTCGGGTGGCTCGGCAACAAGTCGGCAGCGGTGAAGGTCTGGGTGCTGGCTGGGCTGTCGCTGGCAATGGGCTGCGTCGGAGCCGCCATCGTCGGCATCCTCTACACGTTGCTGCCCTTCGGCCTCGGGCAGTTCGCGTCGGCCTACGGCTCTACCTTTCTCTGGTGGACGGCAGCGGCTGCGGCCGGAAGCCTCGTCGTCGTCGTCATCGACGCCTCGGTGAGCGCGTGGCGGGCGCGGTTTCCGACGCGCCTGATGCTCGCCATCCTGCTGCTCATCGGCGCGGCGCTGTGCCTGGCGATGTTCGCGAGCATCGTGGCGTCGGGCCTCGCGGTCGCGCTCGCGAAAGGCTCGGGCAACATCCGCTTCGACCCGGGCTTCGAATGGCTGCACGACCGGTTGCTCGACAGCCCCGGGCTGCTCTCGTTGTTCATCTTCTTCATCGTCTTCCTTGCCGCGACGCCTGCCGTCTTGAGTGCCTGCGCGAAGCTCGCCGACGCGGCGATGGAAAGGCTGCGGCCGATGGCAAAAGCGTTCGCGCTCGTGTCCGAAGGGCAGCGCACGGTGCGCGTGGAAGAAAAGGGCAGCACCGAGTTCATCGAGCTCTCGCAGAGCTTCAACAAGCTGGTCGAGACGCTGGACGCGACCGAGCGAATGGAAAAAGCGTTCGGCCGCTATGTCTCGGGCCAGGTGCTCGCGAAAATCAAGGCGCAGCACGGGGAAGCCGAGCTCAAGGCCTCATCGCGCACCGCCACCGTCTTCTTCGCCGACATTCGCGGCTTCACGCAGCTGTCCGAGAAGCTCAAGCCCGAGCAGGTGGTCGAGTTCCTGAACCGCTACCTCGCCCGCGTCGTCGCGCAGGTCGACGCGCACGAGGGCTACCTCAACAAGTTCATCGGCGACGCGGTGGTCGTCGTCTTCAACGGCCCGGTCGACCAGGCGGACCACGCCGAACGCGCAGTGAAGTGCGCGCTCGCGCTGCAGGTCGAAGTCGCGCGCATCAACGCAGAAGGCGTGCTTCCCGAAATCGGCGCGCTGCGCATCGGCGTCGGCATCGCCACCGGCCCGATGGTCTGCGGCAACGTCGGCGGCCCGACGCAGATGGAATACACCGTCATCGGCGACACGGTGAATCTCTCGGCCCGCCTCACTTCCCTCGCGAGCCCGGGCGAGGTCTGGGTCAGCGAAGCCACCGCGCAGGCGGCGCCGCAATTTCGATACACGGTGCTGCCCGAAGTGAAGCTGAAGGGTAAAGAGAAGCCCGTGGCGCCGCTGCGCGCCGAAGGAGCCGCCTGACATGACGCACCTCTTCTTCCTCGCCCTCTCGCTGGCCTCGCCCGACCTCGCCGCGCTCAAGAAAGACGTTCGCGCCGTCGCGAAGCCTGCAGGCTGCACCCAGGCGGCCCAGTGCAAGGTGCTGCCGATGGGGGCGCGTCCGTGCGGGGGCCCGACCGAGTTCGTCATCTACTGTGCCACCGCCACCGACGAGAAATTGCTGACTGAGAAGGCGAACGCGGTGACGGAAGCCGAGAAGGCGATGAACGCGGCGTCGGGGGCGATGGGCACGTGCGTCGCGCTCGCTGCGCCGAAGGTCACGTGGGTCAGTGGCGTCTGCGCCGCGGCCCAGCAGAAGCCCGCTGACGTGCCGATGTGAAGCTGCCCGCCTGGTGGAAGCACGCGCGCGCCGTGCTGGTGCTCGTGCACGTGGGGGTCATCATTCTGGCGGCGATTCCGGCTCCGGTCGGAGGGACGGATCGCGCGACGTGGAAGAACCCGACCGCACAGATGGAGTTCGCCGCGTACGCGAAGTTCCTGCACGTGCCGGCCGAAGAGTTCGAAGAGAAGCTCTTCTGGCTGGCGACCTTCTACATGGGCCTGCGCGACAAGTGGATGCGGCCCGTCTACCCGTACCTCTACTACACGGGGTGTGATCAGCCCTGGCGCATGTTCGTCGGGCCCGACCGCTTTCCGCCGCGCTTCCAGCTGCAGTCGCGCACCGCGGCCGGCGAGTACGTGACGCTCTACGAAGAACGGTCGAACGACTTCGACTGGCGCGAGACGTACTTCCGGCAAGAACGCGTGCGCAGCCACACGTACCGCTACGCGTGGCCCGAGTACGTCTGGGCCGAGACGCAGAATTGCAACTATCTGGCGCGGCAAATTTTCGCCGAGAAGCCGGACGCGGTGCAGGTGCGTTGCCGGTTCTGGAAACAGAAGACGCCGTCTGCCGCCGACGTTCAGAACAATGTCGCGCCCGAGCCGGGGCAGTGGGTCCACGTCGAGGAAATGAACCGATGAAGCCCTGGTTGCGCTGGGCCGGCTGGCTGGACGTCCGTGAAGACGCCACGCCGCTGGCCGTTGCACGCATCCTCGCAGGCTTCACCATCTTCCAGCACCTCGTCGCGATGTGGGTCAGCGGCACCGCCGACGCCGTCTGGGTCAGCGTGAAGTTCGGCGGCCTGCGCGACACCGACTTCCCCTGGCTCGAGCCCTTCGGCGGAGCGACCCCCTTCAACGTCCACGCCCTGCTCGCCCTCGCGCTTCTCGTGTCGGCGTTGATGACGTTTGGCGTCTACAGCCGCGTCACCGTCGCGCTGACGTGGCTCACCTGGCGCACGCTCACGGGCCTCAACAACCACTCGGGCGGCTCGTCCGACGACCTGCTCGTCAACGGCGTCTTCATCTTGATGTTCTCGGGCTGCGGCGGGGCGCTGTCGTTCGATCAACGCAACCAACCGCCCGCGCTGGTGCCGGTGTGGCCGCGCTACGTGCTCATCCTTCAGCTGGTGCTCGTCTACTGGACGACGGGCCTGCAGAAGGTCTCGGCCGCGTGGCTGCCGATGGGTGACCTCGACGCGCTCTGGTACATCTTTCAGATGGCGTCGTGGCAGCGGCGCTCGATGGTGTTCCTCGCGCCGTTCTACAAGCTGACCCAGCTCGCCACCTTCCTCGCGTGGACGTTCGAAAACACGGCCCCGCTGCTGGTGCTGGCGTTCTGGTACCGCCACACGAAAGAACGCGCGGGCCGGGTGCGGGCCTTCTTCAACCGCATCGACTTTCGCAGCTGCTACCTGGCCGTCGGGGTGATGGTGCACCTCGGCATCTGGGTGACGCTCGAGGTCGGCCCCTTCATGGGCGGGATGATGGTGCTCTACGCCGCCTGCTTCACCGGTGACGAGTACCGGCGAGCCTGGACCTTCATCACTTCAAGGCTTCGGCGCCCGACACAATCTCCATCAGTTCCTTCGTAATCGCTGCCTGGCGGGTGCGGTTGTAGAACAGCGTCAGCTTGCCGATCATCTCGCCGGCATTCTTGGTCGCGTTCTCCATCGCGGTCATGCGCGCGCCGTGCTCGCTGGCAACCGAGTCGAGCAGCGCCCGGAAGATTTTGATTTTCAACGCCTGGGGCACGAGCTTCTCGAGCACCGCTTCGGCGCTGGGCTCGTACAGGTAGTCGGTCTTCACGCCGCCATCGGTCGACGCGGGGGCCGTCTCGAAGGGCAGCAGCTGGGTGAAGTTGATCCGCTGCGAGATGGCCGAGATGAACTCGTTGTTCGCCATGTAGACGGCGTCGATGTCGCCCTTGAGGAACCGGGCCGCGAGGTCATCGGCCACTTCGGCGGCGCCCGCGTAGGACACCTTGTTCATCATCCCCGGGTAGTCCTTGCGCATCGAGTAGCCGCGCGACCGGAAGAAGTCACCGCCCTTGCGGCCGATGGTGGTGATGTGAACTTCGTACTTGCCGCCCTGTTCCATCAGGAATTTCAGCGCGCGGCGGTTGATGTTCGAGTTGAAGCCGCCGGCCAGACCGCGGTCGGACGTCATCACGAGCACTTCAATCTTTTTCACTTCGCGCTTGGCCAGCAGCGGGTGGCCGGCCCCTTCGGCGCGGCTCATCACTTCGGCGATCATCTTGTCGAGCGTGCTCGCGTACGGGCGGGCCGCGACGATGGCGTCCTGGGCGCGGCGCAGCTTCGCGGCGGCGACCATCTTCACCGCCCTCGTAATCTGGCGGGTGCTCTTGACGGACTTGATGCGCTTGCGGATGTCGCGAAGGGAAGCCATGGCTTGGCGCGCGCTATATCGGCGTCTGGGCGGGCGGGCAACGACGACTTAGGGCATATTGGGGCTGTTGGATTACCGCGGGCCGGGGCAAGGTTTCCTCCTTCTGCCCATGAAACGATTTCTCGTCCTCGTCACGTGTCTGCTGGCCGGCGCGTGCAACCAGCCGAAGCTCAAGAAGACGCTCCCTCCGGACGTGCGGGTGGACACGTACGCCCAGCAGTCGGCGTCCAAAATCGACGTGCTCTGGGTGGTCGACGACTCGGGCTCGATGGCCCCCCGGCAGGAAAACCTGGCGAAGAACTTCCAGGCGTTCATCGACGTGTTCGTGAAGGGCTCGATCGACTACCGCATCGCCGTCACGACCACCGACATCTTCAAGGTGCGCGGCCAGCTGAAGGGCAGCCCGAAAATCCTGAACCCGAAGACGCCCGGCGTGGTCGCCGCCTTCGAGCGCAACGTGAAGGTCGGCATCGATGGCAGTCCGTACGAAGCGGGGCTTCAGGCGGCGCTGCAGGCGCTCGAGCTGCAGCGCGATGCCAACCTGGTGAAGGAAACGGCACGCCAGACGTGCCGCAGCGTGTGCAAGGGCATGCAGCCCTGCCTCGACGCCTGCGATGCGGCGAACGAAAACGACTTCCTTCGCAAGGACGCGTACCTGTATTTGATTTTCGTCGCCGACGAAGAAGACCAGTCGAGCGAAGACGTGCGCTTCTACTGGCGCAGCTTCGAGACCGCGAAGGGCGTCGGCAACGACGGCACCGTCACCACCGCCGCCATCATGGGCGACGTCCCCAGCAACGCCTGCGGAGCGACCCCCGGCGCCCGCTACAAGGCCCTCTCTGACCTCACCGGCGGCGAAGTCGGCAGCATCTGCGACACCAACTTCTCGGCGACCTTGAAGAAGCTGGCCACCAACGCGGTCGGCCTCAAGCGCAAGTTCGCGCTCGCGAAGAAGCCGAACGTCGCGACCATCGAGGTCCACATTCGCTACCCCTGCAACACGGTTCCTGAAGTGACGAAGCCGTGCGCCAGCGTCGATGCCACCGAGTGCGAAGGCAACCCGCCCGAGACGATGAACCTCGTCTGCAAGCCGCCGCAGGGCGGCCCCGATGGCTGGTCGTACGAGCCGATGAGCCGGGTCATCTTCTTTGCCGGCGAGTCGGTGCCCTTCCTCAAGGGCCAGGTCGAGATTCAGTACTACGAGGAAGGAACGGGGCCGCAATGAGCCGCGCGCTCGTGCTCGCCAGCCTCTGCCTCGCCGTCGCGTGCCGCCCGCCCGGCACCGTCACCGTGAAGCCCGACCTCGTCCCGCCCGAAGGCGACACGGACTTCGGCGTGGTGCCAGTGCTGAACACGAAGACGCTGGACGTGTTGCTGCTGAACGTCGGCCGCGCCGACCTGACCATCAAGTCGATTGCCCTGAAGGACGCGACCCAGACGGCGTTCACCCTGGGCGCGAAGCCCCAGACCATCGTCGCCGGTGAGACCGCGAAGCTGCCCGTCACCTTTCTGCCGACGAAAGAACAGGCGTACGCCAACGTCGTCGTCATCGAGAGCAACGACGAGGAAAACCCTGTCATCGAAGTGAAGCTGGTCGGCGTCGGCAGCACCCGCGCGGTGATGCAGGTCGACCCCCTGGTGCTCGACTTCGGCCGCGTGCCCGAGTGCAGCGCCGCCGCGAAGAGCTTCACCATCACCAGCAAAGGCACTGCAGACCTCATCGTCGAAGAGCTCGGTTTCACCGAAGGCACGTCGTCCGCTTTTTCCTTCGTCGGCAGCTCGAAGGTGCCCGCCACCGTGAAATTCAAAGACGCGACGGGTTTGCCCGGCAAGATTCAAATCACCGTCAAGCTCACCATCGCCCCCGGCACCACCGGCATGGTGATGGGCGGCATCAAGATTCGCGGCACCGACCCCGACAGCCGCGAGGTCACGCTGGTGCTCAAGGGCGAAGTGAACCGGGCACCGGTGGCAGCCATTGCTCCGCTGGGAAATGGGGCGCCGGGGTTGGTGGTCTCGCTCGACGGCACGGGCAGCGCGGACCCCGATGGTGACAACCCGCTGGAATACAAGTGGACGATGCGCAGCAAGCCGCTGTCGAGCGACACCGACTTCATGACGGCGAGCTCGGCCTCGACGACGATGCGCCTCGACCCGCTCGTGCCCGGTGCGTACGAAGTGCAGCTGGACGTCACCGATTCGGCGGGCGTGAAGAACTGCCAGCCGGCGCGGGCGACCATCGTTGCGACCCCCGCGCAGAAGCTGCTGATCGAGATGTTCTGGGACAACGCAAAGACAGACATCGACCTGCACGTGCTGCGGACGACGACGTCAGTGGTCGGCAAGCTGCCGGACGACGCGCACTACGCGAACCCGAAGCCCGATTGGGGCATGCCGGGCCCGATGGATGACCCCGAGCTCATTCGCGACGCGCTCACCGGCTACGGCCCCGAGCTCTTCGGTTACGTGAACCCCATCG
>JAYUXE010000057.1:0-2610 GCA_043753165.1 Archangiaceae bacterium
CGTCGATGATTTCTGCCTCGACCTGATGGATCCAACAGAGAGCCGCGACGCTCACGAGATTCTGCGCGAGCGGCATCGCGCTGGATCGATGGTGATCACCTACCCGCACCTGGCGGCGCCTCGCGAAGACGCAGGTACTGATCCTCGACGACTTCGGAATTGAACCGCTCACCGCGGCACAGAGGCGGAATCTTTTCGAGGTCGTCGAGGACCGACACAAGACGAGCTCAACGATCGTGACCACCCAGCTCGACCCGAACCAGTGGCACGCCGTAATCGGCGACGCGACGGGAGCCGACTCGATCTGCGACCGACTCGTGCACAACGCCCACCGCGTCAAACTGGTCGGTGAGTTCATCCGCAAGACCCAGAGCTTGACCAACGGGAAGAAGCCGACGAAGCAGCCACCAAAACCAGCGTCGTCAGGTCGGCGCGGGTGTTCGGCATCGCCCGGATTGAGTGTTCGGCTTCTGCCGGAACAGGTGTTCGGCATCGCCGGAATACGCAATCGCTGCGAACGCATCAGTGGGTGCACCCTTCGTCGGCCCCACGTCCTGTCTATGCAGCTTCTCGACAAGTCCTTGGTCTTTTCTCATCGAGCCAAGCGTCGCCGTGCTCGCGAAGTCCACTCAGTATTCGCGCGACGAGCTCGTCCGTCACCGCTTGAGCGTGCTCGCCCTCAGGAAGAACAGAATCGGCCCGCGCGGAGCACGGTCTGAAAGTCGCTGCGCCCAAAGCGGGTCAGCGGCGGAGGGCTCACCGCTGGTCGTTTCGTCGAAGCATCCGCACCGATTCCCGTCGGTGAAGCGGACGCAGGGCTTCCGTTGAGGCGCTCAGCGCGCGCTCGCCACCGGCGGCCGGACCCACGCGGGAGCGAGCGGTTCGACCACCCCCGTCGCCTGCTCGGACTCGACCTGACGATGCGACCGTGGCCCGTCGAGAAACACGTCGCGGCCCTCGGTGAACGCCTGCGCCTTCACCAACCCGAGGTAGGCGCGGTTCAGCGCGAGCGCTCGCGCCGGGGTCGGCAACCACCAGGGCGAACCATCCAACGGCGCCCCGCCAGTCTGCCGCAGCCAGTGCGTGTATTCGCCTTCGCCGTCCGCCCGCACCGGCTCGGGCACATCGCGCAGCTGCGCCTTCGTCGCGTACCGCCAACCCGCCTCGCCCGGGAGCTTCCGCGCGAAGCTGAAGGTCGAGTCGGTGTTCGCGCCGACGCCTCCATGGCACCCGATGCACGACGTCACCTCTTCGTTCGTCTGCGGGCGCAGCGCGCCATCGCGATCTTCAATCAACCCCTGCAACACCCACCCCGTTCCGCTGTGCATCCCGTCTGGCGCGCTGCGCGGTCGCCGAAGCGCGTTCGGCGATTTCTCTTTCTCGCGCGCTTCGGCGAGCGCGGCCTGTTCCAGCTGGCCGTAGTCGAGCCAACGGTCTTTTCGCATGCGCCGCACCTCTTTCATCCGCACCGCCGGGCGCACCTCGCCATTCGCGACCTCGAAGTAGCGCACGGTGTGCAGAAACTCGGTGCCTCGCGGAAACAGCCCTGCCACCACCCGCGAGTCTTCTTCCCCCACGCCCCCGACGAAGCGCAACGAACGTTCGGGTGGGTACGGCCACTGAAAGCCCACCCGGGTCGCGCGCCCCAGCCGGCCGTCGCCATCGAGATCCACACCAAGGGCAACCTCATCGGTGTCTGGCAATTCGACGTCGGCTCGACGAATGAACGCTTCCAGGATGGCGAGGTTCACCCGGTAGATCGCGACGCTCTCGACGCCGGAAGCATCCTGTCGAAACGCCAGCGGCAGCCGAATCATCGCGTCCCCGTCCGAGCCGTTGACGGGAAGAAATGCGCCAGGCACCGGCGAGTAGGCGAACGCCCGCCAGCCGCTGAGCGCGCCCGTCGGCCGATGGTCGAAGCCCTGTGCGTCGAACTGAAACCAGCAGTCGGCATCGCGGCCGGCGACGTAGTTCGATCGCCTCACCCAATCCCGCAACGCCTCATCCGACATCGAAGACGCCGGCGGCGGGTCGAACACGTTGCGCCACGGGTTGCGACGTGCCGGCCGCGCGAAGCTGTATTCCAGCTGAAGCTCCGCGTCTTCGATGAAGTTCGGCGGGCGTGGGGTCTGGTGGCACACGAAGCAACTGTTCGACTTGGGCCCTGCCTCTGCCCAGCACTGGGCAGGAATCCACGGCACCAGATTCTTCACGGCGGGCGCGCGCATCGGCTCGCGCCCGCCTTCCGGAAGAATCGACAAAGCGACCAGCGCCAGCAGTGCCGCCGCGGCCCACCCAGACCGGATCATCGAACGGCCGGAAACGGCCCGAGGTAACCCGTGTACGACTCTTTGTCCGACGCCGCCGACGCCTTCTCGTTGTCCGATTCGCCGAACGGGTGCTGCACCTGCATCTTCAGGTACGAAAAGCCGTTGAAGTCCGGGTACCAGTACAGGCCCGTGGTCTCAGACCCGTAGGGCGTCGAGGCGATGCGCGTCAGCTCGCGGGTGTAGAGGTCGTAGCTCCAGACGACGTCGTTCTGGTGACCATCGACGGTGTCTTCCCCGATGATCAATGTGTGGAACCCTTCGATGAAGGTGAGGTTGTCCG
>JAYUXE010000058.1:0-2607 GCA_043753165.1 Archangiaceae bacterium
TCGTAGCCCTCGAGATCTACGACGGCATCGTCGCCCGCTTCTCGCCCAGCACCAGCAACATGCGCGAGTCGGCCCAGAGCCGCGCTGCCGAGATTCGCCGTCCGTTCATCAACACTTCGGTTTCGTACATCGAGCTTCAGGGAATGAAGCCGCAGGTCAGCGTCAGCTTCCGCAACGTCACCTCTGCGAAGTGGAAGGTGCGCAAGCTCGACCCCGCAGGGCTGCAGATAGAGGCCGCGCAACAGGGAGAAGCCGAGTTCGCGCGAGCGCCCGGCCCGGTGTTGAGCAGCTGGGAAAGCAAGCTGACGGCTCCGAGCCCGTACGCACCCGGCAGCATTCAGTTCGAGCTCGATGTGAAAGAGCCTGGCGCCTACGCAGTCGAGGTCGTCGCCGACGGCAAACACAGCTACCAGACGTTCGCGCTCGTCACCCAGACGGTCACGGTGCTGAAGGTCGCGAAGGACTCCGCGGTGACCTTCACCTGCGACGCCGAGACAGGAAAAGCCGCCGCGGGCGCCGACGCCACGCTGTTCGTCTACGACTACGACGGCAACAGCGCGTACGAGAAGCTGACCGCGAAGGCCGACGACCAGGGCGTCGCGCGGTTCGACCTGAAGCAGTTCAAGCGGCCGCAGGTCACCGCCTGGGTCAACAGCGGGCCGCACTGGTCGTGGGCACGCGCGAGCACCAACTCCTACGCAGGCAGCGAAGAACGGCTGGCGTGGGTGCTCACCGACCGCCCGCTGTACAAGCCGGGTGAGACGGTCGGCTTCAAGATCTTCCTGCGCAGCCGCATCGACGGGCCTTCCGTCCCCGTGCGCGACGAGGGCTTCACGTTCGTCGTGCGCGATGCCGCCGGCCGCGAACTCGGCAAGCCGCAGCTCAAATCAAATGCCCTCGGCACCGCGACCTACGAGCTCACGCTCGCGAAGACGGCACAGCTGGGCACGTACAGCTTCTATCTGGCCAACGGCAGCAAGTCGTACCAGCTCGGCACCAGCACCTTCCGCGTCGAGGAGTACAAGCCGCCCGAGTACACGGTGTCGGTGACCCCGGTCGGCAAGCCGAAGCCCGGCGAGGCGGCGAAGTTCAAGGTCGCGGCGTCGTTCTTCTTTGGCGGCCCCGTCGCCAACGCCTCGGGCCGCGCGATCGTCGCGGTGAAGTCGTGGAACCACGAGTGGAAGCCGTGGCCCGAAGATCTCGCCAACGCAGCGCCCGTGTTCCGCGGCTACGACGACGACCGGTACGACGGCCGCCGCGGCTACTCCTACCAGCCGCAGCTCGCCGCCCACACGCTGCAGTTCAAGACGGGCGCCGACGGCACGGCCGAAGTCGAAGTGCCCGCGACGAAGAACACCGAGGGCTACCCAGGCATCACGTGGGACATTCAGGTCTTCGTCACCGATGCGTCGCGCCGCGAGGTGAACGGCCACGGCACCATCAACGCGTCTGCCCTGCCCTTCTTCGCCGACGTGCGGACGGATCGCATCCTCTACAAGCCGGGCGAAAAGGTGGCGTTGAAGCTCCGCGCCGAAGACGCGAACGGGCGGGCCGAGAGCCCCGAGCTGATCACGCGCCTGGTGAAGCTGGGCGACGGCGGGGCAACCACGACCATCGCCGAGAAGAAGGTGAAGCTCGCGGGTGGCGCCGGGGAAGTCTTCCTCGATGCCGACGCGTTGGGTCCGGTGCGGGTCGAGGTTCGCGCGGCTGCCGACGGGCCCGTGCTCGCCGCGGCCGACGTCTGGCTCACGAACGAGGCGAAGCCGATGATTCCTCCGAACGGCGGCTTCCAGCTGTTCACCGATCGCGGCCCGCTGCGGTCGGGTCAGATGCTGCGCGTGTTGCTCGTGACACCGACTGCGGGTGGCCATGCGCTGGTGTCGCTCGAAACCGAAAAGATCAACCTTGCGAAGGGCGTCGAGCTCAACGGGCGTGCGCGCTTCCTCGAGCTGCCGCTGACCGCCGACATGGCGCCGAACTGCTGGCTGCACGTCGCACGCATCGAGAACCTGCAGCAGCTGATCACCCACGTTCCCATTCGCGTCCTCGGGGCCGAGAACGAGCTCGACGTGAAGGTGAAGCTGTCGGCCGAGCAGACCGAGCCAGGCCAGCCCGTGACGGCGACGGTGACCCTGGCAGGCAACGCGCCGAAGGGAGCCGCCACCGAAACAGCGCTCAGCTTCGTCGACGACGCGCTCTTCGCGCTCGAGGCCGAGAACCTGGGTTTCGTCTCGTACTTCGGCCGCAAGCCGCGCCAGCTGATGGTGCAGACGAGCTCGACGCTCAACCAGCGCAGCTACCGGCCGCGGCCCGTGAAGACACCGGCGCAGGTGAGCCCCGTGGTCGCTGACTCCAGGCCAGACATGGACAGGAGAAAGCCCGAGGGCGCCAAGGACAAGTCGGACGACGCGAGGGCCGCGTTTGGAGCCGCCGCGGAAGAGAAGGCCGCAGGCCCGGCCCCGCGATCCGTCGCCGCGCCGTCATCACCGAAGAAATCGGCGGCCAAAGAATCGCCCGCCGAACGCGACGAAGAGAGCAACGAGCAGCAGGCGAACGCCGCGCCCATCAAGGTCCGCACGAACTTCGGCACGTCGGCCGGTTGGTTTG
>JAYUXE010000059.1:0-6201 GCA_043753165.1 Archangiaceae bacterium
CGAACGAGCATCGCCACGCCACCGACCGCCGCCGAGACATCGGCGAGGGTGAGCTGGGCCGGATCGCGACCGGGCGTGATTTCCCCGCGCCGGCCGATGTTCAGCAGCGACGCGGATTCGAGCTGGTGCACGACTTCACCCACGAGCTGCGCGGGGACTCCGAGCCGGGCGGCGAGACGGGTGGCGTTGGGTGGCTTGGCCTTTTCCAGGAACGCACGGGTCGCGAGCTGCGCGATGCGGCTGGCGAGGAGCTCGCGCGCGCGGGGGTGGTGCTGCAGATCGAGGAAGACCCCGCGGTAGGCGGCATGCTCGACGGCGTAGGCGAGCCGGGCTCCGAAGAGGACGAGGCACCACGTCAGGTAGAGCCACATCAAAAACAGCGGAGCGATGCCCAGCGCGCCGTACACCGGGTTCGCGCTCAAGAAAAGCCGGGCGATGCCGGCGTAGGCGTTGCGCGCGATTTCCCAGCCAACCCCGGCGACCAGCCCACCCGCGAGCGCCGAGCGCCAGCGAACGGGTGCATGCGGCGCGAGCTTGTAGAGCAGCGTCACCACCGTGACGGCGGACATGATGCTGCCGAGCACGAGCAGCTGCGCGTAGAACGGGACGTGAATCGTCTCGACCAGCTTGCGGATGCCAGAGGTGGTGGCGAGCGTCAGACCCACGGCGGTCGGGCCGAAGAGCAACATCCCCGCGTACAAGCCCAGCGAGACGAGCGCCGGGCGGGCGCGACGAACGCCCCAGACCTCGTTCAGCGACACGTCGAGGCTGCGCAGCAGAATGCCCGACGAGAAGAGCAGGACGACGAAAGACAGACCGCCGGCGGTGCGCGAGCTGGCGGCCGCGAAGAACTGGCGCACGTAGTCATCCGAGTCGCGGTGCGCGCCCGGCGCGAGCACTTCCTGAATCAGGTTGAAGACCATCTGCTCGAACTGCTGTTGCCGCAACCAGTGAAGCAGCGCGAGCACGACGGCCAGCAACGGCAGCAGCGACGTGATGGTGATGAACGTCAGGTTGCCCGCGCGGAGGGTGATCGAGTCGCCGCGGAAGCTGTGAATGAGGCCCTTCGCGGCGCGCCAGGTGTCGACGGCGAAGCGGCCGAGGCGCGTGCCTTCGAACGGCCGCGCGGCGTCGCGAAGGCGTGAACGCAGCGATGGCGACGTGGTCTGTGCCAAAGCGATGGGCTACCGGCGCCGCACGAGAATGCGTTCGATGAGCTCACGCGAGTAACCGGTGAGCGAGATGAACACGACGCCCATGCCCGCTTGAATGCCCGGGGCCTTCTCGATGGTGCGGACGACTTCGCCCACGCCTTCGATTGTCTCGAGGTCGTCCATGATCACCGTGAACTTCAGCGTGACCCGGGTACCGATGGGCAGCGGCTCTTCGGATTTGATGAAGACGCCGCTGCGAGAAATGTTCGAGACGTACTCCGAGATGAACTCGTCGACCGAAGCGAACTCGCGGTTGACCGTCTGGCGCGTTTCGATGCGGCGGTCGACGGTCATCGCGTCACCTACTTGAGGACATCGGACGAAGCGGGCTCGGCCACGGCAGCCGACGGCTCGCCGCTGCTCGAGCCCGACGCCTGCTGCTGTACGGCCTGGGGCTGAGACGGGCGCGCGTTGCCGCCCCCGCGATTGCCGTTTCCGCCCTGGCCCTGACCTTTGCCGCGGCCGCGGTCGCGATCGCGACGGCTGCCGCGGTCTCCGCCAGCGCCACCGTTGCCACCCTTGTTCTCGGCGCCACCGCCACCGCCGCCACCGTTGCCCCCACCCCCGCGGTCGCTGCCGCCGCGGCTCTCGAGGCGGCCTTCAGACGGGCCACGCTTCGGGTTGCCCCAGCGCTGGGGCTCGATTTGTTCGACGGACGAGGCGACCTTGTGCTCGGCGCCTGACGCGACCCGCGCGTAGATGTCGTACTGCTCGCGGTGGTAGTCGAGCTGCGTGCGAACCTGAATCGACTTGTTGAAGCGATCCATCAGGTGACGCAGTTCCTGCTTCTCTTCGCCGAGCAGCAGCGCGGCGACTTCGGCCTGGCAGCTGATGACGATGGTTGGATCCTTGTACGAGCCCGCCGAACGTCGCAGCTCGCGGAAGATCTCGTACGAGACGGTGGTGGCCGTCTTCACG
Organism: Archangiaceae bacterium; assembly: GCA_043753165.1. GTDB lineage: Bacteria > Myxococcota > Myxococcia > Myxococcales > Myxococcaceae > JAGSPQ01. Next base: position 2,133 of record JAYUXE010000059.1, read on the forward strand.
AAGCCCTGGCCGTCGCAGTAAGCGCAGTCTTCGTGCAGCATCCGGCCGATCGACTCGCGCACGCGTTTACGGGTCATCTCGACGAGGCCGAGCTCGGAGATCTTGAGGACGTTGGTCTTCGCCTTGTCGCGACCCAGCGCTTCCTGCAGGGACTTGAAGACCTTGTCGCGGTTCTGCTGCTTCTCCATGTCGATGAAGTCGCAGATGATGATGCCGCCGATGTTGCGCAGCCGCAGCTGGTAGACGATTTCCTTCGCGGCCTCGACGTTGATCTTGGTGATCGTCTCTTCGAGGCTCTTCTTGCCGACGTAGCGGCCCGAGTTGACGTCGATCGCGGTCAGCGCTTCGGCCTGGTCCATGATCAGGTAGCCGCCGGACTTCAGCCAGACCTTGCGGGCCGTGGCGCGCTTGATCTCTTCCTCGATGCCATACGCGTCGAAGATGGGCTCGTCGGTGTCGTGAAGAATGACGCGCTCACGAAGCTCGGTGTCCTGGGCGGTGACGAACTGCAGCACGCGCTCGTACTCTTCGCGGTCGTCGATGATCAGCTTCTCGACGTCTTGAGCGAAGAGGTCGCGCGTCGCGCGAAGAATGAGGTCGAGGTCCGGGTGCATCAGGCCGGGCTGGTGCCGCTTTTCATTCTTGCGAATGGTGTCGTTCCACACCTCGAGCAGGAACCGAATGTCGGCCTCGAGCTTTTCCTGGGGAACGTTTTCGGCAACGGTGCGGACGATGAAGCCGGTGCCGGGTGGCCGCAGGCGGTCGACGATTTCACGCAGACGGCGGCGTTCCTTTTCGTTGCCGATGCGGCGGCTGATGCCGACGTGATCGACGGTCGGCATGAACACCAGGTGCCGGCCGGGAATCGAGATGTGCGAGGTGAGGCGGGCGCCCTTGGTGCCGATCGGATCCTTCGAGATCTGCACCAGCACTTCCTGGCCGACCTTGAGCAGGTCTTCGATGCGGGCCGACTTCTTCGGCACGCGCACTTCTTCGCGCTTCTGCTTCTTTTCGTGGTGACGGGCCTCGCGCGCTTTCTCGTCGCGAGGCGCGCGGCGTTCACCGGCGATGGGCGCCGGGCTGCCAGAATCGACCAGCGCCTGGGCCACCACTTGCGCACCCGTGGGCGGAGCGGCGTCGGAAGTCGCGAACGACGCATCGATGGCGGCCGCGATGACTTCGGCGCCCGACGGAGGCGTCACCGTCTCGGCCTCAACGGCGTCTGCGGCAGGAGGCGTGGGCGCAGGCGCAGGCGCATCAATCGCAGCCGCGATCGCGGGAGGCGGAAGCTCGCCGGGTGGCAGTTCCTGCATCTCGAACTCGTGCGGGGTCGGAGCGCTGGGCGCCGGCGGCGCTTCTTCGGGGTGGGCCGCGTGGTCGTCGGCGTCGACGTCGGGCACTTCGTCGTGCTCGTCGTGCTCGCCTTCGGTCAGCTCGAACTGCTGCCGCGAGAACTCGGGATCGTAGAAGACGTCGGTGACGTAGAGAAAAGCGGCCTTATCGAGGCCGACGTCGACGAACGCCGCCTGCATGCCCGGAAGCACCCGGGTGACGCGGCCTTTGTAGATGTTGCCGACGATGCCTTTGTCTTTTTTTCGCTCGAGGTAGAACTCAGCGATGTGACCGTTTTCGACCAGCGCAACACGGGTCTCCCGACCCGCGGCGTTGATGACGAGAATGCTGCTCATGGGGGAATCCTTCAGGCGCAGGGGCTCCGACGGTTCCCGACGGACGGGAGACGTGGGACTGGCGAAGCTGGAAGCGCGAGTGGGGCAAAGTTTTTCGCCGAGGGGGACAAACGCGAGCTGCGTGAATCCCCCAACCGTTGAACTGCCGGGGCCTAACTGCGCCCGATGATTGGCTTTCGCGCCCAAAGTGACTGCCGAGCCCACGAAGGGTTTCGGCGGCGGAAAGCTCCCGTCAAAACTGTGATTGGGGCAGAGACTTTCACGGTTGAATGTAGGTGTAAAGCCGAGGGGCTGATTCTTTCAGCGGGGCCGTCAGGCAGTGGCCTGGGGCTTCTCGGGCCGTGCCGCGCGGGGGCGCCAGACGAGACGGAGGCCGCTCCACGCGGGGTCGAGCAGCACGAGCTTGTTGTCGTTGAGTCCGATTTCGAGCGCGGCAAGCCGAACGAATTCTTCGGTGGGCGTGGTGGGCAGGTCGCCCGTGTGCGGGAAGCAGACCCAGATGTTGCCGGTGACGGACATGCCACGGGCGAGCGCGGGCAGCTTCTCGACGAGCTCGGTTTTCTTCGAGGTGAAGAAGATGGTGACGTCGATGCCGGTCTTGGCCGAGTCGAGCAGCTCGGCGCCGTCGGGCAGTGGATGAAGGGCTTCGGTGAAGCCGTCGGGCGCGTTGAGCACCGACACGTGCATGCCGGGGCGGATGCCGAGCATGGTGGGGAGGGGCGCAATCAGGTGGGGGCCGCCAAAGCTCATCGCTTGACCTCGAAAGACGTGAACTCGCCGGTGGCGCTCGTGTCGTCGGACGACGCCACGGACTCGACTTCGGCGTGCTGCGGGCCGCGGTGACACCAGCGCACGAACGCGTCGAGGGCTTCAGGCTCACCTTCAGCCACTGCCTCGACGTCGCCGTCGGGAAGGTTTTTCACCCAGCCCATGATGGCGAGCCGCTGGGCCTCTTCGCGCGCGCAGGCCCGATAAGAGACGCCTTGCACGAGGCCGTGAATGCAGAGATGAACGCGTCGGAGGCTCACTTTGGCCGCGCGGCTTATCACGGCAAATAGCGTGGACGAAGAGTCGCTGGGCGAGCGGTTCGATTCGCGCGCGCGTCAGCAGGGCGGCATCTACTTCACGCCCGGCTGGCTGGTGCAGCAGGTGCTCGACGCGGTCGCGCCGCACGTACCGGACGACGGAAAGCTGGTCATCATCGACCCGGCTTGCGGCGCCGGTGCGTTTCTCGCGGCCGCGGCCGAACGGTTTCCGCACGCGACGCTGCTGGGTTGTGAGCTCGAGGCCGCGTCGGCGAAGGAGTGCCGGACGCGGGTACCGGCGGCAACGGTGGTTCAGGGCGACGCGCTGCGCGGGCCGGCAATGGCGACGTTGCTGAAGCACGTACCGCCCGGAGCGTTCGAGGTCTGGTTGGGCAACCCGCCGTACAACGGTCGTTCGCCAGTGCTGGATGACAAGAAGGCATTCGCGCAGATGCAGCAGCTGCTCGCGCCCGCGGCGAAGCTTGCGAAGGGCCAGAGCTTGCGCGACGACTTCGCGTTCTTTCTGCTGACGGCGGCGAAGCGGCTTGACGGTCGAGATGGCGCGTTGGCGTTCGTCACGAGCGCGACGTTGCTCGATGCGTTTCTGTATGGGCCGTTGCGCCAGACGCTGCTTGCGAAGCTCGCGCTGAGGCAGGCGGTGGACCTGGGCGCTGGCATTTTCCGCGGCACCAGGGTTCGCACCTGCGTGACGGTGTGGACGACGGGGCGCGAGGGCGACGTGCTGTCCCCTGCTCCGCCGCAGTTCCGGCTGAAGGAAGTCTCGGTTGAGGCGACCGCGCTCGACGCGCAGTGGAAGAAAGAAGGCGAGCTGCTGACGACGTTGATTCCGGTGAGCCTGCCGGGGTTGAAGACGCGCTTCGACGAGCTGCTGACGGACGCGGATCCCGAGAAGCTGCGGCTGCGCCTGGTCGAGCTGATGAAGACGCCGAAGGGCGGGCTGAAGGCGTTCGCGAAGAAGCACGGGATCCCCGGGTCGTGCATGCCGAAGTTGGAGGCGCTGCCGACGGGCGTGGCCATCGATCCGGCGAAGGTGCGCGCGTTCATTCGGTACCGCGGGGCGAATTCACGCGGGCCTACCGGGTTTTGCTACGTCGATCGGCAACTGATTCCGCGCGGCGATCATCGGCTCCAGAAGGGTTGGGACCCGCATGAAGGGCGCTGCAAGCTGGTGTTCAACGTGCGCGAGCTGCCGTTGTGGGCCGAGCTGATTGAAGAGGCGGGCTGCGTGACGGCGTACCAGCATGCGCGGTTCGCTCCGCTGTGGGTGCCGAAGGACGGCACGCTGGTTCCGAATCTTTCGCCGCGGGGGCTCGCGTGGGCCGAAAAGCTGGGCGG
>JAYUXE010000060.1:0-6200 GCA_043753165.1 Archangiaceae bacterium
GACGTGGTGGTCGGCATCTGGGTGAATCAGATCCACGAGGTGAGCCTCAAAGAGAACTACTTCGTCGCCGACTTCTACGTCTGGTTCCGTTGGAAGGGCGAAGACATCAAGCCGCAGAACAGCTTCGCGCTGGTCGATGGCCGCATCGAGTCGAAGACGGAAGCCGTGACGCGCACGCTGAAGGACGGCGAAAACTACGCCTACGTGCGCGTGGTGGCGCGAATGACCAAGTTCTGGGACGTGCGGAAGTTCCCGCTCGATAACCACCAGCTGTCAATCATCGTCGAGGAAGAAGACAGCGAGAGCGACAAGCTCAAATACATCGTCGACACCGCGAACTCTGGCACCGAGCCGCGCATCACGGTGCCGGGGTGGATTCTGGCCGAGAAGGAAGAGGTCAGCGGCCTGGGCACGTACCGTTCGAACTTCGGCGACATCACGCTGCCCACCGGCAACGCGTCGAGCTACGCGCGCGCGACGCTGACGATGACCTTCAACCGCGAAGGCACAAACTACATGGCGAAGCTTTTCTTCGGTTTGTGGATCGCGGTCGCGATCGCCTTCCTCGCCTTCTTCATCAAGCCCACCGATGTCGACCCGCGCTTCGGCCTCGGCGTCGGAGCGATCTTCGCCGCCATCGCCTCCGAGTACATCGTCACCTCGTCGCTGCCTGACACCAACATCATCACCCTTGCCGACTGGCTGCACCTCGTGGCCTTCGCGTTCATCTTCATATCGATCGCGCAGTCGACGTATTCGTTGTGGCTCTTCCAGAACGAGCAGGAAGCGAAGTCGAAGAAGCTCGACAAGCTGTTCATGGGGCTGCTGCCGCTGACGTACGTGATCACGAACGTCGTGCTGATCATGAAGCGCTAGCCGCCGCGGGTGCGCTGGGCGATCTTCAACACATCGGCCAGCACGCCTGCCGCAGTCACCGCGCCACCGGCCCCCGCGCCCTGCACGATCAGCGGGTATTCCTGGTAGCGCGCGGTGGTGAAGGCAACGAAGGCTTCAGATCCCCGCAGCCGTGTTGCCGGGTGTGAGGCCTCGAGCATCACAGGCCCGACCTTCACCCACTTCGTCTTCGGCTCGATGCGTGCGAGGTAGCGCAGCGTCTTCCCTTCGGCGCGGCACGTCTCGATGGTCTTCGCGACCACCGTGTCTTTGGCCAGCGCGTCGAGGAACTTCTCGAGTGTCGGCTCGGCCATCAACGCCTTCGGCACGAACGGCTCGATCGCGACGTCTTCCAGGGACAGCGCGAGGCCGAGCTCACGCGCGAGGATCAGGGCCTTCCGCGCGACGTCGAGGCCTGACAGGTCGTCCTGCGGGTTTGGCTCGGTGAAGCCGAGGCGCCTGGCCTCGATGACCGCCTTCGCCAGGGGCACGCCCTTCATCAGCTCGTTGGCGAGGTACCCCAGCGTGCCCGAGAAACAGCCCTCGATTGAAAACACCTCGTCGCCGGTGCGAATGAGATCTTTGAGCGTGCCGATGACAGGGAGGCTGGCTCCCACCGTGGTCTCGTAGTGGAAGGCGCGGTGGTGCTGGCGCGCGGAGGCGAGCAGTGACTGTCGCGCGTCCCACGGCAAAGTCAGTGGCTTCTTGTTCGCGGCGACGACGTGAATCCCGCGGGCGAACGCGTCGGCGTAGAACGATTCCATGCCTTCGGCGGCGGTGCAGTCGACCAACACGGGCAACGGCAGTCGGCGAAGCTTGTCGAGCAGCGCGCGGCGGGCCGTGACGCTGTTGTCGAACGGCGCGTCGACCCCGGCCCACTTCATGTTCTTGCTGCTGCAGACGCCCGCGACGCGAACCGCGATGCCGTGCTCTTCGGCGAGCTTCGCCTGCTGGCTTTCGATCTGCGCGAGCAGCTGGCTGCCGACCGTGCCGGTGCCGAGCACGAGGACGCTGACCTCTTCCTTCGCAAAATGAAACGTCGCGTGCACGGTGCGAACGGCGACGGCGGTGTCGGCGGCTTCGATCGCACACGAGACTGAGCGCGAGCTGGCCCCCTGGGCGATCGCGTGCACGTTGATGCCGACGGCGCCCAGCGCATGAAGGAAGCGGCCGGCGACGTCAGGGGTCTGACCCATCGTCTCGGCGACCAGGGTCAGCATCGTCACCGGCTGACGGACGCGGGGCGGCTCGACTTCGCCGCGGCTGAGCTCCAGCGCGAGGGCTTCCCGAATCGCCGATTCCGCGGCGAGGACGTCTGCACCGGGGACGACGACGGCGACGGCCTGGCCATGGGCCGACTGGGTCGCCATCCACACTGGAATTCCTGCGGTCTCGAGCGCGTGAAGCACCCGGCCGCTGAGCCGCACCCCTTGAGACAGCTGACGGCACTCGACGCCGATGAGCGCGAGGTTCTCGAGTGAGGTGACGGACGTCGCGCGGCCGCTGTCTCCGGCTCCGGCCGCATCGACCAGGGTCCCGAGCGCGGCGGGCTGCGAGGTGTTGCGGATGCGAAGCGGAATGCCCGACTCGATCAGCGGGATCATCGTCCGCGGGTGGAACATGCCCGCGCCGAAGCTCGCGAGCTCCAGGGCTTCCATGTACGAGAGCCGTTCGAGCGGGTACGCGTCGGGCACGATGCCCGGGTCTGCGGTCATCACCCCGGACACGTCCGTCCACACATCCACGGCCGTTGCCTGCAGCCCCCGCGCGAGCAGCGTCGCCGTGTAGTCCGAGCCGTTGCGGCCCAGCGTCGTCGTGCGCCCGTCGGCCGTCTGGCCGAGGAAGCCGGTGGTGACGACGAGCTTCGATGCAAAGGTCGGCACCAGCGCAGAAAGCTTCGCGTGGGTCGCGGCCACGTCGACGCGCGCCGAGCCGAACTGCGCGTCCGTCACCGTCCACTGACGCGAGTCGACCCCGACGGCCGGCAGTCCTTTCGCGACCAGCTGTTCGACCACGACTGCCGCGCTGAGCCGTTCACCGAACGACATCACGGTGTCGAGCATCTGCGGCGTCTGCTCGCGCACGGTGCCGATGCCGTCGAGCAGCTGCCGCAACGCCGCCAGCAGCCCGTCGATCGACGCGCCACCCCCATTCGAACGCACGAGCGCCGCAATCCGGTCGACCTCGCCGTACGCCTTTGCAAGCTCGCCGCGTGCCGCTGCCGCTGCCGCATCGATGAGCCAGTCGGTGGTGTCGCCCATCGCCGAGACGACGACGGCAATGGGGCCCTTCGCGTGCTCGGCCGCAATCAATTCGATCACCGCAGGCAGCCGCTTGCCGACGGACGACCCGCCGAACTTCATCACCGTGAGCGCAGTCACTTTGCCTCCAGCGCCTGGCCGAGGTCGGCAATCAAGTCCGCCACGTCTTCGATGCCCACCGCCAGGCGAATCAGGTTGTCGCGAATTCCAATCTGCAGCCGCTGCTCGGTCGTCATCTCGTAGAACGACATCAACGCCGGCTGTTCGATCAACGTCTCCACCCCTCCGAGTGACGGAGCGAGCGCCGCGATCTTGCACGCGTCGATCACCCTCGAGCCGTCATCGAGCCCGCCTTTCACCAGAAAGCTCACCACCCCGCCGCCGCCGCGCAGCTGCTCGCGGGCAATCGCATGGTCGGGGTGGCTCTCGAGCATCGGGTAGAAGACCTTCTCGACCTTCGGATGCTGCTCGAGAAACCGCGCAATCTCGAGCGCGCTCGCGTTCTGCCGTTCGACGCGCAACGCCAGCGTCTTGATGCCGCGAATCAGCAGGTACGCGCTGTGCGGGTCGAGAATGCCGCCCATCACGCCGCGGAAATCCCGAATGGCCGAGATGAGCCCGGCGTTGCCGCACACGGCGCCCGCAAGCAGATCGTTGTGGCCGCCGAAGTACTTGGTGCACGAGTGAAGAACGAGGTCGGCGCCCAGCGACAGCGGGCGCTGGTTGATCGGCGTCGCGAAGGTCGAGTCGATGAGAATCTTCACGCCCGGGTGGCGATCGCGAAGCTTTGCCAGCCGCGGAAGGTCGACGACGCGCAGGTACGGATTCGTCGGCGACTCCGAGACGAGCAGCTTCGTCTTCCCCGGCACCATCGCCTTCTCGAGGCCGTCGTAGTCACCCGGCTCGACCAGCGTCGCCGTGACGCCCAGCCGCGCCAGCACCACGCCGACGAACTGCCGCGTGCGCCGGTAGCAGTCGCTGGTCATCACGACGTGGTCGCCGGACTTCAACATCAGCAGCAGCGTGGTGGTGACCGCCGACATGCCGCTGGGAAAGAGGACGCAGCCACCTGCGCCTTCGAGCTGCGCGAGCTTCGCTTCAGCCGCGCGCACGGTCGGGTTGCCGTACCGTCCGTACTCTTCGCGATCGATGTCGCCGTCGAAATACGACCGCAGCTCGGCGGTCGACTTGAAGACGTACGTCGATGCAGCGACGATCGGCGTGGTGATTGAATCGTGGGCTTTCTGACGCGGCTCGCCCCCGTGCACCGCGAGGGTACTGGCAGAGACAGGCTTGTCGTTCGACATGGGTGAGAACTCCCAGGCTCTTAGGGTGATATTTTTAAGGCGCGTCACCCAAGGCGGGCGAAAGTTCGCGCCATCCGCAACGACTGCGAATGCCTGCTTTATCGAACGGCGGCCGCGCAGCTGTCAACGACTGCAGGCGACGCGTGCGTCCCCGGTGCCCGGAGGCAGTTCGTGTCGTGTCAGAATGGGGCTTCGTGTCGATCCGACCCCTTCTGCTCGTGTTGCTCGTCGCGTCAGCGTGCACGAAGCATCCCGCCGGAGCCGCGGTCTTCGACGCAGGGTTTCACACCGAGACGTCCGAGAAGCAGTTCGCGAAGTTGTTGCCGCTGCACAAGCCGATGCCGTTGAAGACACCGGGCGACTGGGTGTCCGAGCATCCCGAGCCGCCGCAGTCTTTCTGGCAGTACGTGCAGTCGGGGCCCGTGCGTCCCACGGGTTCCCGCGCTGTCATCTACGTGCTGCCGCTGGGGGACTTCACCGTCGAGCAGCGCGCCGCAGTCGAGTCCGCGCAGCTGTTCCTTGCCGCGTTCTACCAACTGCCGGTGAAAGCCCTTCCCGCGGTTCCTTCGTCCGAGATTCCCGAGACCGCGCGAAGAAAGAACCCCGAGACCCAGGCGGCGCAGCTGCACACGCGCTGGGTGCTCGACACGCTGCTGCCGCCGCTGCGGCCAGCCGATGCGGTGGCGCTGATCGCGTTCACGCCAGAAGACTTGTATCCGGATCCCGCCTGGAACTTCGTGTTCGGCCAGGCCTCACTGACCGAGCGCGTGGGCGTCTGGTCGATTCATCGCTTCGGCGACCCGGTGAAGCAGAAGCCGCTGTTCGTCACGCGCACGCTGAAGGTCGCAGGTCACGAGGTCGGCCACATGTTCGGGCTTCACCACTGCACGGCGCACGCGTGCGTGATGAACGGTAGCAACTCGTTGCCCGAGTCCGATTCGCAGCCTCTCGAGCTTTGCCCGGTGTGCTTGCGGAAGCTGCAGTGGAATGTCGGGTTCGATCTGCGCGAACGGTTCACCGGCCTTCGCGACTTTCACCGCGTCGCCGGGCTCGAGGCCGAACGTGCGTTCATCGAGAAGAGCCTCGACCTGATCAGCCAATGACCTTCTTGCGGGCGGCGTGAACGAGCTGCTCGCGGGCCCCACCTTTCGCCAACATCCGCAGGTCGGCGTTGGGAATCTTGTCGAGCAGCTTCAACGCCATTGGCAGCGGCGTCTTCGGGTTTCGCACCAGGCCACTGGCGACGGTGGGATTTCCTGACCACTCGCGGTGCTCGGCGATCATCTTCAGCGCATCCGGTGCCAGCTGCGGGCTCTTCGCCGCCGCCTGGATCTCGTCGAGCCCGATGCGCGGATTCTTCAACACGAAGACGTGCACGGTCTTCAGGTTGTCGCGCAGCAACGCCGCACGTTCGTCGCGGCCGCCCGACAGTGCGAGCTGCATCTTCTCGGGCACCGTCATCGCCTTGAGGCGGTCTGCCAGAGAGCCTTTCGGCGCTTCTTCGAGCAGATCTCGCAAGGCTGCGGGCACGCCGGTGAACATGACGGCGACTCCCACTGCGGGGACGACGGCGGCGACACGCGCGGGAACTTCGACGGGGTCACCGCCAGCGACAGTCACGGTCAGCGAAACTTCGGCTCCTGACTGCGCGCCTTTCAGCTCGGCGCCACGCACCAGCAGCCCGCCCTTTGAAATCTCGGCATCGAAAGCAGTCTTGAACTCGGCGATGGACGCGTAG